>NZ_LWFX01001150.1:0-3800 GCF_001635175.1 Alcanivorax sp. HI0083
CCGGGCATGTGGACGGCCACGGGCTCCACCGGCGATGGCACCTTTCTTTCCAGCCGGGGTTCCAACCTGGATGCGGTGGCCTACGATGGCAACGGCATCAAGTTGATGATCGACGGGCTGCCGGTGACGGCCGCCGATGGCAACAACCACAACAGTTTTATTGACCCGCTGGCGTCGCGTTACGCGGTCATCGCCCGGGGTGCCAATGCCATGACCTACGGGGCCAGCACCCTGGGCGGGGCGATTAATTTCATCAGCCCCACGGCGCGCACCACCAACAATCAGGCTTACCTGAGTGCCGGCAGCCATGGCACCGTGCAGAACAGCGTCACCGGCGGGGTGGTGGCCGGCGACTTTGATGGCCTGGTCACCGTTGAGCAACGCAGCTACGACGGTTTCTGCGGTCATCAGGAGCAACAGCGTGGCGGCGTTTATGCCAATACGGGCTGGCAGATCAGTGACACGGTGAAAAATCGCTTCTATTTCACCTACGTGGACAATGATCAGGAATTGGCCGGCGCGCTCAGGCAGGACCAGTTCGATGATGACCCCTATCAGGCCAACCCGGATAACGTGACGGGCAACTTCCTCTATAACGTGGAGAAATGGCGCGCGGCCAACCGCACCGAGTGGGCCCTGAGTGATACCAGCCGCCTGGTGGTGGGCTTTTCCTTTGAGGACCAGTCGCTCTACCACCCCATTGTCCAGAACCCCTTCTTCAGCCTGTTGATCGATACCGATCAGACCACCTTCGGCACCACCGTGCGTTATGACAAACAGCTGGGTAACCATGACCTGTTGCTGGGGCTGAATTACGGACAAACCTGGGTAAAGGGTGGCAATTATCAGCACAGCGGTGGCATCCGTGGGGCGCTTTCCACCAAGGTGGATAACAAGGCCGATAACCTGGAAGTGTTCGCCATGGATCGCTGGCATTTTGCCGATCGCTGGACGCTGGTTTACGGAGCTCAGGCGGTTACTGGTACCCGCGAAGTGGATAATGTGACGGTATCGTCCGGTGCGGAACGTAACCCGAAAGATGACTATGAATCCATCAACCCGCGCCTGGGGGTGATTTATCAGGTTGCGGACCGCAGTGAGTTGTTTGCCAATGTCAGCAAGCTTTATGAAGCGCCGACTTTATACGAACTGGAAGACGACGCTGATGCCAGCGAGGAAACCCTGGATGCCATGCAGGGCGTGGTTGGGGAAATCGGTACCCGTGGCGCGGCCCCTTTGGGGCAATCCAACGAATGGCACTGGGAAGTGTCAGTTTACTACGCCCAGATTGAGGATGAGATTCTGTCCATGGACGACCCTGCGGCGCCAGGCACCAGCCTGGACCTTAACGTGGAAGATACCATTCACGCCGGCGTGGAAGCGCTGGTCGGCGCCAGCTTTGCCCTGGGCGATAGCGAGCATCGCATCGAACCGTTGCTGAGCATGACCTACAACGACTTTACCTTCGATAACGACCCGGTGTATGGCGATAACCAGCTGCCCGTCGCGCCGAACTTCTTCATCAAAGGCGAAGTGATGTACCGCCACGGCAACGGTTTCTTTGCTGGCCCCACCTTCGATATCGTTGATGACCGTTATGGGGACTTTGCCAATAACAAGGATGTGGACGGTTATGAGTTGGTCGGTTTGCGCACCGGGGTTACCCGCGATAGCTGGGAAGTCTATCTGGAAGGCCGCAACCTTACCGACGAAGTCTATGTGACCAATGTGAGCGTTAGTAACGACGAGACCATCAATCCGGTCGGCATTCAGGCAGGCGAACCGCGCTCTGTTTATGCCGGCGTGCGCTTCGACTTCTAAATGTGTCAGGGAATCACCGCATGGGCCAGGGGCGAGAGAAAACCGTGACGGATAATCGTTACTATCAGGCAGTATGGCGCTGGCACTTTTATGCTGGCGTGGTGGTGATCCCCTTTCTGTTTCTGCTGGCATTCAGTGGTTTGTTGATGCTGCTGAGCAAGCCGCTGGACAGCGCCCTGAATCAGTCGCTGCTGACCGTGGAAGCCGGCAATCAGCCGGTCCCGGCTTCGGCCTTGCAAGAAACGGTCGAGCAGCAATACCCCCACTCGGCAATAAAACTGTACCTGCCGCCCCAGGACGGGGATCAATCCGCGCGATTTTCCCTGCAGCCCCATTCCCACGGGGGCCATGGTGGCCACCACGCTCCTTCGACGCTGGTGTATCTGAACCCCTACAGCGGCGCGATATTGGGTGACCAGGACCCGGCCAACAGCGTCTATGCGCGCATCAAGGATTTCCACGGCTCCCTGTTCATGGGCGCGCTGGGCGATGCCTTGATTGAGATCGCGGCGGGGCTTGCCGTGTTGATGATCGTTACCGGCCTGTACCTGGCCTGGCCGAAGGACGGCCTGCGCTCACTGCTGCCTGACCGTGCGCTAACCCAACGTGCGGGTTGGCGTCGCTGGCACCTGAGCCTGGGTTGGCTGATCGCGGTGCCGCTGCTGTTCTTTCTGATTTCCGGGTTGGCCTGGACCAACATCTGGGGCGGCAAGATTGTACAGCCGTGGGGTTCGCTCCCCGGCACCGGCTTTGTTCAGGCCGAATCACCGACCGCCGCACAACCAGCGCAGAATCATGCGGCCATGAACGAACAGGGGCTGCATCGTGTGCCCTGGGCGGTGGAACAAACCCCCATGCCCGAGTCTGGCGCGGTGGATCAGAAAATGGATCTGGATGATCTGGTGGAGCAGGCAAAAGGCCACGGTTTCGACACCTTCCGGGTGCATTTCCCCCAGGAGGATGGCGGAGTCTGGACGGTGTCCGCCACCACCATCGCCGGTGATATCACCCGCCCGCGCGGTCGGCCTGATTATGCTGTTGGTGGCCCTGGCCTTCCCGTTATCGGCCGCCGCCCTGCTCGGCATTATTTTGCTGGATGCCGCGCTCTCCGCGCGTAAAGCCCGGAAGCCCTAGCACGGTTTTATCGTTCAATTACTTTTGCTTGGATGCCCAGATTGCCAGCTTGTGCTGAATGGCCGGCTGCGATACCTGGTCTTCCGGCAGCGGCTGGATAACCTTGTCATGCACCAGCAAGCGATAAATATAGAGAGTTTTTTCAGCGGCTGAGTCCGTCGCTTCAAATTCCACCACGCCGCGCTTTTCCGCGTAGGCGACGCCCATCTGTATGGCTTTCTTGACCAGTTCTTTTTCGTTTTTCAGTTTCTTCATGGGGCTCTCCGTCACCGCTGGCTCGACCTGCAGCTTGGCACAAAGCAGACCGGCTTTCTTCCGGTTCACCGCAAATACCCGACACGTTGCCAAACGCTCGACGCCGGATGCCTGACGTAAAACCCCCCTTAACCTGAGTGGCGGTCGTTATTGCGGTGTCTCGTTCAGGCAATAATCAGGCAATGCATTTTGCGCAGAGAGCATGGCGTCCAGAGGTTCCCTAGGTACGCTCCCACACTTCGATATGGTCGCGGCGGTCCACGGTGTAGCCGCGTTCGCCGGGCAGGGCTGCTGCCAGGCCCCGTTCAGCAAGCGCTTCGCGGACACGGGCCTGGTCATGGGGCGAGCCCTCGGCCAGCAGGGCATCGGCCTTGCGTAGCACATAGAGCAGGTAGGGTTGAACGCCGGCCTGCACCGGTACGCCACGAAAAGCGGTTTCCACCACGCCCACATAACGCTGGTGGGGCTTGGCCGATACCGGTTGCCCATCCCCCGGGGCGTGCTCCCGTATCAGCGCGTCCATAAAGGCGAGCTTGTCGGTGAGCATGGGGAAGATTTCGTCGGCGATCTGGCGCAGCAGCGGTTCCAGG
>NZ_LWFX01001151.1:0-4053 GCF_001635175.1 Alcanivorax sp. HI0083
CCGGATCTCAACGTGCTGCAGGAAAAAGGCGAAGCCATCACTCAGGCCGTCAAGGAAGTCGACGGCGCCACCGATGTGCAACTGGAACAGATCGCCGGTGAAGCTCAACTGGTGGTCACCCCGGACCGCAACGCCCTCAGCCGTTACGGCCTGAGTGTGGATCAGGTCATGGATCTGGTCAGCAACGGCCTGGGCGGCGGCAGCGCCGGGCAGGTGATCAAGGGCAACGAACGCTACGACATCTATGTGCGCCTGGAGCAAAACGCCCGTAAGGATGCTGAAGCCATCCGCAACCTGCGCCTCAAGGCCGCCGATGGTGCCTGGGTACGGCTTATGGATGTGGCGGATGTGTCGCTGGTCTCCGGCCCGCCGCAGATCAGCCGCGACGACGTGCAGCGCCGCGTGGTTATCCAGGCCAACGTGGCCGGTCGTGACATGGGCTCCGTGGTCGCCGACATCCAGCAGGCCATTGAAAGCGAAGTGGATCTGCCCGCCGGTTACAGCGTGGACATCGGCGGCCAATACGAAAACCAGCAGCGCGCCCAGCAACGGCTGGCCATGGTAGTGCCAGTGGCGGTCGGCCTGATCGCCCTGTTGCTCTACTTCGCCTTCGGCTCCGTGGCCCAGGCCGCTCTCATTCTGGTGAACGTTCCTCTAGCACTCATTGGCGGCATCCTCGCCCTGGCCCTTAGCGGCCAGTACCTGTCCGTGCCCAGCTCCGTAGGCTTTATCACCCTGTTCGGGGTGGCGGTGCTCAATGGCGTGGTCATGGTAGAGGCCATCAATCTCAGGCTGCGCGATGGCGAAGCGCTGGAGACGGCGATCTTCGAAGGGGCGGTGTCTCGCCTGCGCCCGGTGCTGATGACTGCGCTCACTTCCATGCTGGGTCTGATTCCCATGTTACTGGCCACGGGGGTGGGCAGTGAGGTGCAAAGGCCGCTGGCAGTGGTAATTGTCGGGGGGCTAGTGTCGGCGACGGGGTTAACGTTGCTGGTACTGCCAAGTCTTTATGCGTTTTTCTCGAGCAAAAAAGCTGTCGAGTTACAACGATAATCTAATCTTCCCCCGGCGGTTATCAGCCGGGGGGTTTAGGAGGAAAAAATGCTTTACTCTACATTGTGCAATCAAGGTGACTGGGCTTTTCGATGGCGTAGTATCGCTCCGGCGGTGCTTATGATTCCCGCGGTAATAGTTGCCTTAATAGATGTGCAATATTTTTTGGATAGTCACACCTATGATCAGTGGTGGGACTTGTTCGCGATATCGTTTGTGGTGGCGGGCCTTGGGATTCGTGTCTGGACTACTGGACATACCCCGCGAAGAACCTCTGGTCGTAATACCAAAAGTCAGGTGGCGGATTCACTAAACACTCGCGGTATTTATTCTATTGTTCGTAATCCTCTCTACCTGGGGAATTTTGTCGGAGGCTTGGGGGTGATTCTATTGCTCCACTCCTTATGGTTAACCCTTTACTATGTGCTGGCGTTCGCGCTTTACTTCGAACGTGTAATTCTTGTTGAGGAGAGATTTCTGTTGAGAAAATTTGGTGATTCATATCGCCAATGGGCAGAAAAAACGCCGGCTTTCTTCCCTTTAATATTACGAAAGTACCAGCCTGATGAATTGCCTTTTTGTTGGAGAACGGTGTTACGTCGTGAATATATAACTGTCGCCATGACAGTGTTGCTGCTGTTTGTTATGGAGGTCGGCGAAGATACAATGATCCAGGGGGAAATTATTCTGGATAGTCGCTGGCTAATAATTGCGGCAATCAATGGAGGGATGTTCTTGTTCTTCCGGGTGGTTAGCAAGCGAACACGTTGGCTTTCCAAGGTTGGCAGGTAATATACCGAAAGGAAAAATCGTTAGGGAAGGAGAAGATAATCGAAGGGAAATAGGGGACACCCATAAATTGGAAGATCTCCTACGCTGAAAATGCACGATGTCTGATATTGGTCTGTTTGTATGGTCAGTATCTTTGGGGTCATGGATAAGCAAGGAGGCGCTCCATGACTCGTGCTCGCTATGCCCAGGTTTCTCTGGACTCCACTCCCTACTATCACTGCATCTGCCGTTGTGTGCGGCGAGCCTTCCTGTGTGGTCAGGACCACTATTCCGGCCAGGATTACGAACATCGCCGGCAATGGGTGGTGGATCGCCTTGCGGTGCTGGGTGAGATGTTTGCCATTGATCTCTGTGCCTATGCGGTAATGTCCAATCACTATCACGTTGTTGTTCGGCTCAATCAGAAGAAGGCGCAGGCCTGGTCAGATACTGAAGTCGCTGAGCGATGGATGCGGTTATTCAGTGGGCCACTGATTGTGAAGCGCTGGCTGAGCGGGCAGTCAGAGGGTGGTGAGGCATTGAAAGCGCTTGAGATCGTCGGCCAATGGCGTGAGCGGCTTTATGATCTTGGCTGGTTCATGAAATGCCTGAATGAATACCTCGCCCGGCGAGCGAACGAGGAGGATTGCTGTAAGGGACGCTTCTGGGAAGGCCGTTACAAGTGCCAGGCGCTACTGGATGAAAAGGCCGTATTGCAGTGTATGGCTTATGTGGATCTCAATCCTGTTCGGGCAGATATGGCCAGTACTCCTGAAGCTTCGGATTATACCTCGGTTCAACAACGAGCCAGCGAGATCAAGGGTCGCCAGACAACGAAGAAAATGCCTCACCTACTCCCGATGGTGGATAGTGAGACAGTGGAAGTTGAACACGATGATACGGTTTGCCGCTTTCGGCTGATGGACTATCTGGAGCTCGTGGACAGTACGGGAAGGGCGGTGCGTGCAGGTAAACGTGGCGCAATCTCGGAGCGGGCCGCAGGGATTCTGGATCGGCTTGGTATTGATGAAAGGGCATGGTTGCGGCATATGCAGCCGCACAAGCAGAGACTGCCTGTCGCGGTCGGCAGCCTGGAAAGACTGAAAGCCTATGCGGCCTCGACAGGTCGTAAATGGGTGTCGGGACAAAGCCTGACCGCATGCTGATTGATCAAGCTCTCTTTTGATTAAATTTATGCGTGTCCCGGATTAGCCATTAGCAACCTGGCGGACGCAAAGGTCAGCGCCAAAAAAATTGAAGATAAAGAGCTTAAGGCAGAAATCGACCAATTGCTGGAAAGCTTGCAGGGTCGTTAGGAACTGAATAATAAGCTGTCAGTATCAATGCTATGCCTGTCCTGGATGGAATAAAAAACGCCGTGCTTATGCGCGGCGTTTTTTTGTGCTGTCGCCGGTGTTGGCCACGGTGCCCGCGCGCACCTTGCTGGAAACGTAATTGGCGGGTGGCTCTTCGTAAAGGCTCTGGTAACTGAAATTAACGATGGATTCTGACGTTTTCGGTAACAGGTAATACATGGCCAGTGCGCCTTTGCCGAACACGCCCAGCTTGCGCTTGTCCTGGGTGATGATCATGTCCAGCATCCAGTTCACGGCGGTTTCCGGTGACATGACGGGCATGTATTGGTAAATCTTGGTGGGGGCAATCATGGGGGTGCGCACCAGCGGATAATTCAGTGAGGAAAAGCGCACCTTGGTGTGGGCGTACTCATTGGCGGCCACCCAGGTCCAGCCTTCCAGTGCCCACTTGGACGCCAGGTAGGCAGAGAAGCGCGCCGGGTTAGCCTGCACGCCCACGGTGGACACGTTGATGATGTGGCCTTCGTTGCGCGCTTCCATGCCCGGCAGCAAGTTCGTGGCCAGCCGGATGGAGGCCAGATAGTTCAGCTGCATGGTCCGTTCGTAATCGTGGAAGCGGCCCACGGTGAACTTGATGGAACGGCGAATGGAGCGTCCGGCATTGTTGATCAGCACGTCCACCCGGCCATGATCCTGCAGGGCCTGTTCGCAAAGGCGATCGCACTCTTCCATTTTGGACAGGTCGCCGGGGTACACGGACGCCTGGCCGCCCCGTTGATGGATGGCGTGGGCAATCGCTTCCAGTTTCTCCTGATTGCGGGCCACCAGCAGCACAGTGGCGCCGGGCAAAGCATTGCAACAGCGGGTCAACGGCAAAGTGATTCTGCTCACCGGCGCCACGGCACGCTTGAGA
>NZ_LWFX01001152.1:0-2930 GCF_001635175.1 Alcanivorax sp. HI0083
CCAGCACCAGGCATGCAAAGGCATACATCAAGCTGGCACGGTGGGCGATGTCCACATAGTAATGCGCCCGGGCTTTCTCACTATTGGCCACCTGCACATACTTCCAGGCGCCGGTCAGCAAGCCGACCAGAAAAAAGATGCCACAGCCCCAAAGCGCCCATTGATCCGCTGTCATTCCCTGCCCCTGTATTCGGTGTTAATTACATTTCAAAAAAGTGTGCCAACCGTTCCTGCATCATTGGCTCCGCATGGCAGAAGCGGCGGCGCCCTTCACGCTCCACACGGATCAGCCCCGCCTCCGACAGCTCCCGAACATGGTGGGACACTGTCGGTGCGCCAATATTGAGCCGCTGCATAAAATCCCCAAACGCACAGCCGGCAGGCACCTTGGCCAGATCCGCCTGACCATGCTGGCGACAGTGATCCACAATTACCTGGTATATGCGCAACCGATTGGGGTTGGACAGCGCACGAAAGGCTGCAGCAAGCTGCTCCGCCGTCACAGTGTCTTTCTGTGCCAAAACCGGCACCTCCCGGGAAAATAGTTTGACGGTCATAAAACTAACTTATAGTTTGATCCTCATCAAACTATATCGTTGCGGCATTTCTTGTCGCCACTGTTCGTCGCCATCGGAGGAGACACTGTGAACCACGCTGATATTCTCGGCCAGACCCTGGCATTGCCCTGCGGAATCACCCTGCCCAACCGTTTCGGCAAATCGGCCATGAGCGAAGCACTCGGCACCATCGACAACCATGTAACCCCGAAACTGGAACGGCTGTACGGCCGCTGGGCCCAGGGCGGCACCGGCCTGGTGATTACCGGGAATATCATGATCGACCGACGCCACACCGGCGAGCCGAACAACGTGGTCGTGGAGGATGAGCGTGACATGCCATTGCTGAAACGCTGGGCGGAGGCCGGCAAGTCCCGGGGCGGGGCGATCTGGGTACAGCTCAACCATCCCGGCAAGCAGATTCCCCGTATGCTGGCCAGCGGCGACACCCTTGCCCCCTCAGCCGTGCCCTTTGGCAAGGAACTGAAAAGCGCGTTCAAGACACCCCGAGCGCTGAGCGAAGAGGAAATTCAGGAGATCATCCAGCGGTTCGCCACCAGCGCCCGTATCTGCCAGAAAGCCGGTTTCACCGGTGTGCAAATTCATGGCGCCCACGGCTATCTGGTCAGCCAGTTTCTCTCCGGACATCACAACCGCCGCACCGATCAATGGGGCGGTTCACTGGCAAACCGCATGCGTTTCCCGCTGGAAATTTACCGGGCTATCCGTCAGGCCGTTGGCGATGATTACCCTGTCAGCATCAAACTCAATTCCGCCGATTTCCAACGGGGCGGTTTTAGCGAAGAAGAATCCATGACCGTGGCCGAAACACTGGCCAGCGAGGGTCTCGATCTGCTGGAAATTTCCGGGGGCAACTACGAGAACCCGGCCATGGCCGGTGCCAAGGGCGTACGGGAAAGTACCGCCAACCGGGAAGCCTACTTCCTGGATTACGCCAACGAAATCCGCAAGCGGGTTTCCATTCCGTTGATGGTTACCGGCGGCTTCCGCTCGGCCAAAGCCATGGCGCAAGCCGTGGACAGCGGTGCCACCGATATCATCGGCATCGCCCGCCCCCTGGCCGTGGAACCGGATCTTCCCAACGCCATCCTGGCGGGCCAGAGTGGCGTTGTCAGCCGCGTTACCCCGCGCAAAACCGGTATCAAGACCATCGACAACATGGCCATGATGGAAGTGTCCTGGTTCTCCCGCCAGCTGCATCGCATGGGCACAGGCAAAGACCCAAAGCCGGACGAGAGCGTACTGCTCGCCCTGTTCAAGGTTATCGCCACCATGGGTGTCGGCAGCTTTAAGACCCGCCGTCTGCGGGCGAATAACTGACAGACAACAGCTTCGAGTTTCGAGTTTCGAGTTTCGAGTTTCGAGTTTCGAGTTTCGAGTTTCGCATAAATGGTGACGCCCTCTGCAGTCACCGAAACAAAAAAGCCCCGACGTGAGCCGGGGCTTTTTTGTTTTTCTCGTTGCTAGCCGCTAGAAGCCAGGGATCCTCTGCTTTACAACTTCGCTGCCACTTCCGCGCCCTGCTTGATCGCGCGTTTGGCATCCAGCTCGGCCGCCAGATGCGCGCCACCAATCAGGTGGAAGTTCTTGCCGTCTTCCTTGTACAGCTCACGCAGGGATTCCTGCCCGGCACAGAGAATCACGTTATCCACGTCAAGCACCCGGCTTTCTTCACCCATCTTGATATGCAGGCCCGCATCATCAATTTTTTCGTAGCTGCAGTTTTTCAGCATTTCCACGTTGCGGGACTTGAGCGTGGCGCGGTGTACCCAGCCGGAGGTTTTGCCCAGATCCTTGCCCAGCGGGGTCGGTTTGCGCTGCAGCAAGGTGATCTGGCGAGCCGGTTTTTCCGGTGCCGCTTTCACCAGGCCACCGGGGGTGTCACCCGCCATATCCACGCCCCACTCTTTCATCCACTCCGGTAATGGCTGCTCGCCTTCGCGGGGATGTTCAGCCAGAAACTCGGACACATCGAAGCCAATACCACCGGCACCAATGACCGCCACTTTCTCACCCACCTGGGCGTTGCCACGCAGCACGTCCACGTAAGACAACACCTTGGGATGATCCACACCGGGGATGCCCGGGGTACGCGGAACCACACCCGTAGCAATCACGATTTCGTCAAAGCCCGCCGCTTCCAGATCGGCAATTTCAACGCGCGTATTCAGCTTCATGGTAACGCCGGTGCTTTCCAGTTTTTTGCTGAAATAGCGAATGGTGTTGTGAAACTCTTCCTTGCCGGGCACTACCTTGGCCATATTAAACTGACCACCAATTTCCCCCGCCTGATCAAACAGGGTCACCGCATGGCCTCGCTCTGCCGCCACCGTGGCACAGGACAAGCCCGCC
>NZ_LWFX01001153.1:0-7529 GCF_001635175.1 Alcanivorax sp. HI0083
ACCGTCAGACAGGGCAGAGGAGGTGCCGGCAGTGACGGTACCGTTGGCCGGATCGAAGACCGGACGCAGTTTCTGCATGTCTTCGATGCTGGCGCCAGGACGGATCACTTCGTCAATTTCGCACAGCACTTTGTGGCCGTTCTGGTCGTGGCCTTCGATCGGCACGATTTCGTTTTTCCAGCGACCTTCCTGGGTGGCTTCCCACGCCAGTTTGTGGGAGCGAACACCGAAGGCGTCCTGCTGCTCACGGGTGATGCCGTGCATTTTGCCCAGCATTTCCGCGGTCAGGCCCATCATGTTGGATGCCTTGGCAGCCACTTTGGACATTTCCGGGTTCAGGTCGATGCCGTGATCCATGGCCACGTGGCCCATGTGCTCTACACCACCGATCACAAATACATCGCCGTTGCCGGTCATGATGCTTTGTGAGGCGGAGTGCAGTGCCTGCATGGAAGAACCACACAGACGGTTCACGGTTTGTGCAGCGCTGGTGCGCGGCAGACCGGCCAGCATGGAGATGTTTCGGGCGATGTTCATGCCCTGTTCTTTGGTCTGGTTTACACAGCCCCAAATCACATCTTCAGTAAGCTGGGTGTCCCAGTTCGGGTTACGGGCCATCAGCGCCTGGATCAGCTGGGCTGACAGTTTTTCGGCACGCACGTGACGGAACTGGCCATTACGGCTCTTGCCCATGGGGGTACGGACCGCATCGACGATGACGACGTCTTTAGGATTCAAACTCATATCTCTTACTCCTGCTTGTCCGTGGCTTAGGCGAAGAAAGACTCGCCCTTGGCGGCCATGTCTTTGAGCATCTGCGGTGCTTCGTAGATGCCACCCAGGTGCGCGTACTTGTCACACAGCGCGACGAATTCTTTAACGCCAACACTGTCGATGTAACGCAGCGGACCGCCACGGAAGGGAGGGAAGCCGATGCCGTAGATCATGGCCATGTCGGCCTCGGCAGCGGAACCTACGATGTTGTCTTCCAGGCAGCGAACAGTTTCGGTGCACATGGGAATCATCATGCGGGCAATGATTTCGTCCGCATCGAATTCCTGGGTGTCCGCAACGTGCGGCTTGATCAGTTCGTAGGTGGACTCGTCGACAACCTTTTTGGTTTTGCCTTTCTTGTCCAGCTCGTACTTGTAAAAGCCGATGCCGTTCTTCTGGCCGTAACGCTCGTTTTCGAACATCACGGTAGACACATCTTTGAAGTCGTACTGCATGCGCTCGGGGAAGCCTTCCGCCATGACCTGGGCCGCGTGAACACCGGTGTCGATGCCAACCACGTCCATCAGGTACGCCGGGCCCATGGGCCAGCCGAATTTCTGCATCACTTTGTCCACGGCCTGGAAGTCGGCACCGTCGCGCATCAGCATGCCGAAGCCGCCGAAGTAGGGGAACAGTACACGGTTAACCAGGAAGCCGGGGCAGTCGTTAACCACGATGGGAGTTTTGCCCATTTTCTGGGCGTAGGCCACCAGGGTGCCAACGGTTTCGTCGGAGGTCTTCTCGCCACGGATCACTTCCACCAGCGGCATCATGTGCACCGGGTTGAAGAAGTGCATGCCGGCGAAGTCTTCCGGACGCTTCAGGGCTTCAGCCAGTTTGGTGATGGAAATGGTGGAGGTGTTGGAGGCCAGCACGGTGCCCTCGGTCACTTCGCCTTCCACTTCCGCCAATACGGACTGCTTGACCTTCTGGTTCTCAACAACCGCTTCAACCACCACGTTCACGTTGGCGAAGTCGCCGTAGTTCAGGGTCGGGCGGATGGAGGACAGCACTTCGGCCATTTTGGCCGGCTTCATTTTCTTGCGCTCAACACGCTTGGTCAGCAGTTTGCTGGCTTCGCTCATGCCCAGGTCCAGCGCCTTGTCGGCGATGTCCTTCATGATGATCGGAGTGCCTTTGGAGGCAGACTGGAAGGCGATGCCGCCACCCATGATGCCCGCGCCCAGTACTGCAGCCTGGTTGATTTCCTTGGAGGCCTTGGCAGTTTTGCCGTTGACCTTTTTCACTTGCTGGTCTGCCAGGAACAGGCCGACCAGGCAAGTTGCCTGTGAAGACTTGGCCACTTTGGCGAAGCCTTTGGCTTCCACTTCCAGTGCCTTGTCGCGGTTCATGCCACCGTGCTTCTGCATGGTGTTCACGGCCGCTACCGGTGCCGGGTAGTTCTTGCCAGCCTGGCCCATCACCATGGCGGTGCAGGTCTGGAAGGCCATCATGTTTTCCATGGGCGGTAGTTTCAGCGGCTCAAGCTTCTCGGCGCGCTTGGCGCGGAAGTCGATCTTGCCGGCCAGGCACTGCTTGACCAGATCGATGGCCGCGTTTTGCAGTTCGTCGGGGGCAACAACGGCGTCGGCTACGCCTACGCTCAGTGCTTTGTCAGCCTTGTGCTGGCCGCCTGCGGCGATCCACTCAACCGCGTTGTCCACACCGATCAGGCGGGGCAGACGCACGGTACCGCCGAAGCCCGGGTACAGGCCCAGCTTCACTTCTGGCAGACCGACCTGTGCTTTTTCGCTCAGCACGCGGAAATCTGCGGCCAGGCACATTTCCAGGCCGCCACCCAGGGCGATGCCGTTAACGGCTGCCACTTTGGGAATGTCGAGATCTTCAAAAGCGTTGAAGACTTCGTTGGATTTCAGACACCAGCCGGCGATTTCGTCTTCCGGCAGTTTGAACATGTCTGTGAATTCGGTGATGTCGGCGCCAACAATGAAAACCCCTTTGCCGGAAGTCACGATCAGGCCTTTGATGTCGCTGTTACCTTTAACAGCTTCCACAGCCTTACCGAGATCTTCCACGGTTTCCTGATTGAACTTGTTAACGGACTCGCCCTGAAGGTCAAACTTCAGTTCGGCGATGCCGTCGTCAAGCAGTTGTACGCTTACGGCGTTGCCTTGATAGATCATAGCTTCTGCTCTCCAGTCCCAAAGTACGCGGTTTAAATGACCGCTTTGGTGTGCCCCAGGCCCCGAAATTCGGGGTGGGCGCGTCGTTTACATGGCATTCATGTGAGTGTTTGCTTACATAAACGACGAAACTCGTAGGCCCGCAAGTATAGGGAAGCGGGATGACTTTTTTAGCCCTAATTTGTGACTATCTGGTCGTGGTGGTGATTGCGGGGTACCGTATGGCGAAAATTTCATCACTTGCTCCTTGTGTTCGTGCTGTTAGGGCGGCGCCGTGGCAGACTGCCGGTCTGGTGCCGCCCCGGCTCGCCGGGGGCATTCATGATGCAAGCATCATTTCCCACAAACTTCGCGCCCTCTCAGAAAGGCAGAGGTTTTGTGGGAAGTCATGCTTGCATGACGAATACCCGGCCTGGCCAGAACCCCTGACTCACCGAGCCCCATTCATGCCCATGGACAAACCCAGCTTGCCCAAGATCACCCGCCGGCCGCAGCACACGCCGGACTGGCCCGATGTGCCGCCCATGCTGGCGCGGATTCTGGCCGGGCGAGGGGTGACCGATCCGGCGCAACTGAACCTGGGCCTGAAACGTCTGCCGCATCCTGAGCAGTTCACTGGTTTGCGTGGGGCTGTGACGTTGCTTTTACAAGGGCGAACAGACCACTGGCGCATCTGCATTGTGGGCGACTACGACGCGGACGGTGCCACGGCCACCACGCTGATGGTGCGAGGCCTGGAGCGGCTGGGTTATCCGCGCCCGGATTTCCTGGTGCCGGACCGGTTTGAATACGGCTATGGATTGTCGCCGGCCATCGTGGACCTGGCCAAAGAGCTGTATGAGCCGGACCTGATCATCACCGTGGATAACGGCATTGCCAGTGTGGATGGGGTGGCTGCTGCACGCGCCCAGGGTATGCGAGTCCTGATTACCGACCACCATCTGCCCGGCGACACCCTGCCGGAGGCGGATGCGCTGGTGAACCCGCGTCTGCCCGGTTGTGAGGATTTCCCCGCCACGAATTTGGCGGGGGTCGGAGTGGCATTTTATCTGTTGATGGATCTGCAGCGGGCGTTGCGCGAGCAGGGCGTTACCGCCAGCGCGCCGATTACCGATCTGCTGGACCTGGTGGCGCTGGGCACGGTGGCCGATGTGGTGGTGCTGGACGATGCCAACCGGGTGTTGGTGGAGCAGGGCCTGAGGCGGATTCGTGCGGGTAAGGGGTGCCCAGGCATCCGCGCGTTGCTGCAAGTGGCCGGGCGCGATCCCAGCCGGGTCTTGGCGGCGGATATGGGTTTCGCAGTGGGGCCACGCCTGAACGCAGCGGGGCGGCTCACCGATATGACTCAGGGCATCGCCTGCCTGCTGGCGGAAACCGATGCCGAAGCCACCGAGATGGCTCAGGACCTGGACACCATCAACCGGGAGCGCCGCTCCATCGAGCACGGCATGCGCGATGCGGCCATGGAAGAGGTGGCCCGGCTGGATGCGGATAACCTGCCCGCGGGCCTGTGCCTGTATGGCAAGGAATGGCATGAAGGGGTGGTGGGCATTCTTGCTTCGCGGGTAAAGGAAGCGATTCACCGGCCGGTGATTGCCTTTGCCCCGGCCCAGCAGCGCGGCCAATTGAAGGGCTCGGGCCGTTCGATTCCCGGCTTGCACCTGCGCGATGCGCTGGATGCGGTGGCCACAGCTAATCCCGGGCTGCTGAGCAAATTCGGTGGTCACGCCATGGCGGCGGGCCTCTCGCTGGAGCTGGAAAAGCTGGACGCGTTCAAGGCGGCGTTCGAAAAAGCGGTGGGCGAGCTGTTGTCTCCAAAAGCGCTGGAGCGCATTGTGGAAACGGACGGCGAGCTGGAAGACCACGAGCTGTCGCTGACCAATGCCGAATTGCTCAGCCACCGTTTTCCCTGGGGGCAGGGGTTCCCGGCCCCCAGTTTTGATGGCGAATTCGAGGTGCTCAAGTACCGCATCGTCGGCGAACGCCACCTGAAACTGACCCTGGGCCTGCCCGGCGTCAGCGGGGTGATTGATGCCATTCATTTCAATGTGGCGGTGGACGCGCTGCCCAGTCGTATCAGCAAGGTGCGCGGGGTGTATCGCCTGGAGGTCAACGAATTCCGTGGCCAGCGCAATCCCCAGCTGCTGTTCGAGCATCTGATTCCGCTTTGATCGGTCTGATGCGGTGGGAATGTCGGATTACGGCTACGCCTAATCTGACCTACAAAACCAACCAGCTCCCCGTGACTATGTAGGTTGAATTAGCCTGAAAGGCGTAATCCAACATTGGGCCTGGAATCAAAACCGCTTTATGTTCCCCCCATCGACTCCTGCAAAATTGTCGACAATGCTGTCGGCGGCCCCGGTTTTTGCTAGCATTGCGCTTCGCGCTCGACACCGGGTGCCTGTTTTACCAGGGTGCGGCCCAAAAGGCCGTGCCGGCATTGACTGCGCGGGGTGGCTATCGTCCACCGCCGTGTTGTGTCCTTAACGGAGGGGACTCAAATGAAGACCATACACAAGCACCGCCTGAAGGTGGTCAACGAAGTGCAGGAGTTACGCCTGCCCGAAGAAGGCAAGGTACTGCGGGTGGATTACATCCCCCAGGAAGCGGTGATTTTCATGTGGGTGGAAGTGGACGCGGACACCGTGATCGACACTCCGAAAGAAGTGCGCACCTTCAAGGTGTTCACCACCGGTTCCGGCATTCCCAACAATGCCCGCTATATCGGTACCACCATCGATAACATGAAGGGCGAGGCTCACCACGTTTACGAGTTGAGAGACTGACGTAGGAAGCGATCCGTTACATCTACGAAGCCGCTGTAGGAACGAAGCGTAGCGGAGTAACGCACGTATTTCCGTGAGGCCCGAAGGGTGAGCGAAGCGAATAGTCCCTCTTGAGGGACGAACCACGCGTCAGCGTGAAAATCATCCGCAGAGCCTACCCCGGATTCGGTTCGGAGCAGCAGAGCAACCGGGGCCTCCAGAATGATCAGGTGACCCCCGCATTGCCTGTTTCCTCGCGAGGGCTGGTATTCGTCCCTCAAGAGGAACTCCTACAGCGGCTTCGTTATAAACGTGCGGGTCGACGTTCCTGCGGAGCGGGGAGGCTCTGACCCTCGTCAGCCAACCCGCAAACCGTTAGACTGCGCTGTTGTCCGCATATCAATTTGCCAAGCACTTATTCTAGAGAGACGTAATGGAAGTCAATCCGCTGCGAACCCACCTTTCCAACCTGTCTGAGCGTGTCGAAGCGCTTAGGGGGTATCTTTGACTACGATCAGAAGAGTGAACGTCTGACCGAAGTCGAGCGCGAGCTTGAAAACCCGGATGTCTGGAGCGATCCGGACTATGCCCGGGCCCTGGGCAAGGAACGGGCCCAGCTGGAAATGGTTGTGAACACCATCAACGATGCCTCCCAGGGAGTGGAAGACACCTCCGCCCTGTTAGAGCTGGTGGTGGAAGAGGGGGATGAAGACACTCTCTCGGAAGTGGAAAGCGACCTGCGTGATCTGGAAAAAATGGTGGCGGATCTGGAATTTCGTCGCATGTTCTCCGGGCAGATGGATGCCTGTAACGCCTATCTGGATATCCAGGCCGGTTCCGGTGGCACCGAGGCCCAGGACTGGGGCGAGATGATGCTGCGCATGTACCTGCGCTGGGGCGAGGCCCACGGTTTCAAGACCGAGCTGGTGGAAGCGTCCGCCGGTGATGTGGCCGGCATCAAGTCTGCCACTATCCGTTTCGAAGGCGAGTACGCCTACGGCTGGCTGCGTACTGAAACCGGCGTGCACCGGCTGGTGCGCAAGAGCCCGTTCGATTCCGGCGGCCGCCGTCATACCTCGTTCAGCTCGGTGTTCGTGTCCCCGGAAGTGGACGACGATATTGATGTGGATATCGACGTGGGCAGCATGCGGGTGGATACCTACCGGGCCTCCGGCGCGGGTGGTCAGCACGTTAACCGGACCGATTCGGCGGTTCGCCTGACCTATGAATACACTGATGATGGTGGCGAGAAGCACACCCTGGTGACCCAGTGTCAGAGCGGGCGTAGCCAGCACCAGAACAAGGATCAGGCCCTGAAGATGATGCAGGCCAAGGTCTACGAACTGGAAATGCAGCGCCGCAACGCGGAAAAACAGGTACAGGAAAGCAACAAGTCGGATATTGGCTGGGGCAGCCAGATCCGCTCCTATGTACTGGATGATGGCCGTATCAAGGATCTGCGCACTGGCGTTGAGAGCCACAATACCCAGCAGGTATTGGACGGCGCGCTGGATCAGTTTATCGAAGCCTCCCTGAAAGCGGGATTGTGATTGCTACGCTGGACGCCTGATGCCTGGCGCCAGACGCTACCCACAACGCGTCTGGCGCCAGGCATCGGGTGGCTGGCGCTTTACCGGAAGCACTGAGTTATGAGCCAAGACAACACCACACAGAATGTCGACGCCTCGCAGCAAGCCGCTGCCGAAAACCGGCTGATCGCTGAGCGCCGTGCCAAGCTGACCGAACTGCGCGAACACGGCAATCCGTTCCCGAACCATTTCCGCCGGGATTCCCTGGCCGCCGACTTGCAGGCGCAGTATGGCGAGTTCACCAAGGAAGAGCT
>NZ_LWFX01001154.1:0-3925 GCF_001635175.1 Alcanivorax sp. HI0083
AAAAAGCCCGCCAGCACCATGACCTATTCTCGATTCGGGAGACTCCATTTCGTGGCAATCCAAACCCCACGCCTCAGCCCACCTCTGCGCACGAGTCAACTCCGCCCCCGCCACCTGGACCCACATGCCACCCAAGTGCAGGACCGCCTTGCGGTCCAGAAAACCGGATTCCTCAAGCATTAACACCAGAGTTTGATAGCGGCTCACTCCATCGTGGGTCAACCGATTGAGAAAAGAAGAATGACGCCACGCGAACAAGGGGGAAAGAATTCCACCGCCAGCCCAGGATGCCGGCGGCGGACCGCCATCAATCACGGTTACACTGAGATCACGCTTTGTGAGTTCAAGCGCACTCAAGAGGCCGACAATGCCTCCACCTAATACGAGCACATCAGACATGAATCAAGGGGACTATTACCTATAAGAAGTGAAGCAACATTACCACACGCCTTCGTTAAAAACCCGGATAGCATCTGACAACCAGATAATTTTAGGGCTAAAGGCATATGAAAAAACGTCACAAAATCGCCTCTAAAGGCTTCACGCTCCTCGAAGCTCTTGTGTCTGCAGCTATTCTGGCCATATTCGCAACCATTACCCATACGCTGTTCACCGATTTCATCCCAAGATACCAAGTTATCTCGTCGGCCTACTCTGTCCACAACCTCATACTGAAAGCCCGTGCAGGCGCACTCAGTGACCGGTCACAGCGAATGATCTGCGCAGGGAACACCGGATGCTCAACATTCAATCAAACAGATTCACTGATAATGGGAAGGGACGACAACCAAAACGGTCAACTAGAGACCGGAGAAGTTATCGAGTCACTCAACTTCCCAGGTAATACAACCCTTGAGTGGAAAAGGTTTAATGGAAACTCTCTTGTCTTCCATAGCAGCGGCATCAGCCATTTCCAAAACGGCAGCTTTTATATTTGCAACAACCATGCTGGCAGGAAAATCGTAATGAACTGGATCGGAAGAACGAGAATTGAAGCGCTACCGGGGAACCTCTGCCCGTAACATAAGCAGACATAGAAACAGGGGCTTACGCCCCCAAATTCTGAAGCAATTTCACCAAGAGTGATCCGTAGCCATACTGCAAGTTGCAGCCACTTTCATACAGGTCTCGCCTTGCTCATTAAGCATGAATGTTTCAGTGCCATTCATGTTTTTTGCTGCAACAGGCACCGCAGCAATTGTATAGCTTTGGACATCACTCGCATCCACGGTAACTGACACCGTATAGAAGTCATTCGCAGTTCTGGAGGTAATCGCTGTGTCGGAGGCCGCACCGCTATACGAAAAATTTCGCGAACGGAACGCCTCCATCGCAGCAGCCAGCTCCATGATTTGCGCCTTTACAGCTGACTGGCGAGTAGATTCAACATGGCTGGTGTAGCTTGGGTAAGCAACTGCCGCTAACACACCGATAATCAGAACCACAATAAACAGCTCGATCAGCGTAAACCCCTGCTGATTTAGCCTATTGTTCTTTGCTCGATACATATCCACCCTCCTTACGATCCAGGCGCAGCAGTATCTTCGGACATCTGGTACCAGCGGGTTTTGCGCAAGCCCATATTGCCAAGATCATCGTCCCCGACAACCTCCGTACCAACCACAACCTTCACTTCACCCTCCTCATTGGTAAGCAGCACCGGGGTTGGCGGCAATGTCTGCTGCTTCAACTCCTCACTACGGCTGGTGACGTCGCCATCATTTAGGGCTGCAGGCGCACCGTCCTTGAGAGCCACCGTATGAATAAAAGAGGTACCCAGACTAACCGCACATGGGTTGTCTGGATTACTGCTTGCTACGGGCGAATAAGAACTGAAGCGAACCACACCATTGATCACCGACGGGGATGACAGCGCTTTTTCACCGTCCAAGGCGTTCAACTTGTAGAACCAACCCGGCTTGGAGGTGTCCGCACCTTCCGTTCCGGTACGGGAAATCTCGCTCAAGTCACTGAGACCAAGTACCTTGTCCGGCGCAGACGGATTACTGAATGCCTTCTCGTCATTAAAAACAATAAAGGCTTCTTCGATGTCTTTATCTTTTGGATGCGCACGATATCCTGAGCCGATGGCCACCGATAAAAACTCATTGAAGCCTTCTTTTACATAGGTAATAGCTGGCGCTTCGTAGAAGCGACGATGATTTTCATCATCACCGCCAAAATCAGCCAAGCGGTGGACGGCCATATTCCTATCACCAGTCTGGTCGATATCAACGCGGAACACCTGTCCACCCAAGTCACCAAAATAAAGGTGGTCGGCAGCGCCATCCAGGTTTTTGTCGACGACTGAAATACTGCTGGGAATAGCCCATTTCATGGATGCTACATCATCACCAGAAGCAGACCACACCAGATCACCGGTCTGCGCATTCACGATGTAGATGGCATTACCCATCTCATCTTCCGTGCTACGATCTTCCGCATCAAAATTCTCGGTACGGTCGTGATCCGCCGGGCTGTAGCCGCCACCAAACACCAACACCGGCAGCACATCTTCACCAACGGGTATCTGGGTCAAGGTAGGTGTTGACCAGGTTTGACCCAGTTTTTCAAAGTCACCCGCACCACCCGTAATTTGCCATTTAAGCTTCGGCGCATTCAGGTTCGATACATCCAGAGCGTAATAGCTACGACCGCCACGGCGAATGCCACCATACAAGTAAACCGCTGAAGGGCTATTATCCGCATTACTACCTGGGCGGCGCCAGGCCACCCAACTACCATCCAGCCCATAAACCTGGCGCTTGTTATCCTTCAGGCCAGGACGGTGCGTCGTAAACTGATTGGCCTTGGAAATCATTTCATAGGGCATGAAAGTGAATTCTTCTGAACCATTTTTGGCATTGATGGCGTGCAGCATACCTCCGTTGGTGGACACAAAAACCACATTATTCTGATCATTGGCATCGTCACTCGTACCACCATAGTTCACCAACACGGGCACGCTGTGCATAGGGTCAGCCCACAGACTCCTCAGCTTCGTCACCAAGTCCTGGGTCATTTCATCGCTGGCTGTGGCATCCAGGCCAAAGAAGGTCTTGGGTTTACCTTCATCGGTGTTGATCTTGTCCCAATCAAGCCTGGGCAGCGTCGAGTTACTTCCCGTATTTGCATCCGTATAGAAAAGGGTATGACCGTTAGTTTCCAGTTCCCCTCTTGCCCCCCCTTTTGTGGCGTCATAACCATCAGTTTCATCACTCCAGAAACTTCTGGAAGTGGCGGTAAAATAGCCTGTATTGTCACTGATCGCATTGCCATTCTGGCCGTGAATTTCATCACCTTCCAGCTCGTATTTTTTCAAATTACCTTCCCAGAAGCTGCTAATCGCAGGCTGGAAAATAGAGTAATACAGCTGATCCAGGTGTTCAAAACGATTCATCTGGTTAACCGCAACACCAGGAGAAGAGACCGAACGGGACTGTTCATCAACCAGGTCGATAATATTCATGAATGCAGCAGCAAGCTCGGAACCGGACTCAGCATTAAAGGTTTCGCCCCCCCCAGCCTCGGCCACATCGTCCAGGTAGATAACGTTATCGTTATCAAGGCTGTACTCATCCATGTAGAGCCCAACGGTGTAGGTTTTTACCCTTTCGTGCTCTTCATATTTGGACTGATTCATCGCCGCCGCAAGCTTACGTTGGCAGAAGTAACTATCACTTTCGCTAAAGTTATTGTCGTCACAGTTAGGCAAACGATCATCGCTGGGGTTGTCATTCACACCGTCGTCACCACTGGGCTCACCATCTGTCATCATGACCACATAATTGCGCTCACATTGATTGGCTGAATTCATTGGTGAAATATAGTCACCGTTGGAATAAATCGGCGCGTAGCTATTACAGGTTGTTGTTGGCTGGCCACATACTTGCTCCAGTTTTACGGCGCGTACCTGAACTTCCTC
>NZ_LWFX01001155.1:0-3781 GCF_001635175.1 Alcanivorax sp. HI0083
TGTGGCCTGGCCCTCGCCCCCGTGGCAACCTACGCCGAGCCGGATAATGCGGTGCAAGCCACCAAATCCGTCCACCCAGCCATTCAGCAGGCTGACGCGCACCGGGAAAAAGAAGCCCGCCGCAAACGCTACCTGCTGTTTTTCCCCATCGCCGTGGTCGGCGTCACCGTGGCACTGATTGTGATTACCCGCCGCAAGTAAGCCTGCGACGGGAAACATCCATTTTCTCTCGACAGATCAGCGAAACCGACACGCTGCGCGGTCTCAGCGATACGTCACCGGCTCGGTAATGGCTGTACGCTGCCCGGCCTCCACCTCCTTGTGCACATTGACCATTGGGGCGAGCACCGCGTCGCGGCCGCGGATATAGCTCTGTTCTTCGACGACAGACAGGTAGGCCTTGTTCAACTCCAGTGCCCGGCGGGCTGAAGGCACCACCAGCGCGCTGATATCGCCCTTCAGTTGCGCCAACATGGCCGGTCTCAAGTTCCCGCCCTCATCGAAGAAACGCTCACGCACTTCCTGATTCGACCGGTACTCATCCGCCCCTCCCACCTGTTCCAGGTAAAACGCATACTCGCCCCGGCCATCTTGCCGCTGTGGCTCGGGAATACCCGCCAGGCTTTTCTGGCTCCAGTGATACCAGCCCCGCTGAAATCCCTGACCGGCATCCAGCTTTCTTTCCATGGTGTAGGTACTGTCAGCCAGCGCACCCACTGCCCCGTGGCACCCGGCGCAGGTAGCCAGTTCCTCATACGACTGAGGCCGCAGCGCGCCCTGGTCATCCTCGATGAAGCCACTGAAACGCCAGCCGCGACGATTACCCACCCCGCGCTCTATATCACCGATGACAGGCTCCATGCGGTCAGGAAAATCATGCGCATCCTTGAGCTCATCGTCCGCCAGCTCCCGGTGCTGAAAATATGTCAGCCAGCGCGTTTTACGGCTGTAGCGCAGCTCCTTCATTCGCGGCGCCATCACCACTTCGCCATCATCGGCAATATCCAGATAGCGCACGCTATGTACAAACTCGGTACCCAGCGGATAAGCTCCTGCTGACAGTGGCGCCGCCCCCTGTTGCTGGGCCACCCTGGCCAGCCCCACATACTGCATGTCACGCCCCTCAAGGGGAGCCCAGTCGAATACCACTTCAGTAGCACGATCCAACACACCGTTGCGATTCAGGTCGACCCCGTAATCAGCTTCCTCTACCGCCTCTATCGCCACATCCTCACGCTTGATCAGCGACTCCACGATCGCCAGGTTGAGACGGTAAACCCGTATGTCGGGCTCGCCTTTTTCATTCTGGCGGTATGGAGAATCCAGACGAATCAGCACATCATCCGCAGAACCATTAGTGGGGAAAAATGTGCCCGGAAACGGCGTATACGCCAAAGCACGCCACCCCGTCAGCTTGCCTTGCGCATCGCGGTCAAAACCCTGCTCATCAAAGCGGTAGGCCACGTCAGGCACGTAACCATCCCAGCGGCCATTACCATCACCATCCCAATGCGCAGGCAGTTTTCCGGTCAGGGTTTTGGCCAGTTGCACCACGCCCCCGGACTGATAATTATCGGTTCGCACATAAGCCAGAATCGCCTCATCACTGATCGCCTCACGCTCTTCGCTGCGATCCACGAAAAGATTATCCCAACGATTAACCGTGGCAGGCCGGGCAAAATCGTAGGCCAGCTGCAGATCAAGATCGTTGGTGAAATTCGGTTCTTTACTGGCGGTATGACAGACATAACAGGGGTTACTCACCATCCCCTTGGCATCTTCGGTTTTGGTATAACACTGTGCAGGAATCGTTGCCGATGGATTGGACAAATACAGGCGCCCCAGATTATCCCCCTGCGACGCATCAGATTGGTCACAACCACTCAGCTGCCATACCGAAACAGACATACCCAAAATAAAAAAAATATTTTTCATAGCAGCAAAAGGCCGGGGATAACCCCGGCCCTCCTCGTTACCGTGATTAATTTCAATCCATGGCCGGGAACGGACCGACATACCCGGTGTAGGCACGGTGGTCCAATGAGCCATCCGGGATCTTGCCGGAGTCAGATTCGCCATAGGGGTGCTGCACCACACTCATCAGGTAGGCGAAGCCATTCACGTTGGGGTACCAATAGGGAGAGGTGGTTTCCGATCCATAAGGGGTAGTCTGGATACGGGTCAGACCGGCGGAGAAATCCGTCGCATCCACCTCGTCAAGGTTCAGCGACCAGATCACATCATTCTGGTGCCCGGAACCGGTGTCCTCACCAATAATCAGCGTGTTGTAACCGGTGATAAAGGTCACATTATCCGGATTGGCCAGGCCGTTTGCGTCACAGGAGTAAGACGCAAACGGGCTGTCAGCCGAATAGCTGGCAGGCTGACCGGCAATCAAGCCTTTCATGTTCTGCGCCACGTAATCAGAGCCGATGCCGGCATCACTACCAACATCCAGTGCATACACACCACCGCAGCTGTTAGCTTCAGCAATACGAACATGATTGATCGTGGACAGATCGTTGGAAGAGTTATCTTCCATGCCACGCCCCACTTCACTCATCGCCACATAAAGCTTGCCGCCATCCGGGTCGAAGGTCACACCTTCTTCTTTACGAAACTCTGTGGTCGCCCCCATCAACGCAGCATAGCGGCGAGTCTCAAGACGGGATGCCGCCAACTCCATACCGGGCTTCACTTTCAGGCATTCCTTATTGCCATTGGATGCGGTGGCAGTGAAACCATCCGGACAATCCTCACCGGTCATGGCTGCGGTTTCGAACAGGTCATCGAATGCCGGCTCATCCGGGCTGGCGAATAGCGCTTCGATATCGCTGTTGCTGGCATGGCCCAGGCTGATCCATTCCAGATCCGCCTCACCGATACCCGCCGCCGATGTCTGGTTCCATTTGGCGGCATAGAGGTTGCCCGCACTCAGATCACCGGCGGTATCCGCAACAAACATGTAGAAGCCCACGTTGGTGCCATCATCTGTCATGTAGACGGTTTTTTCGTCGGGCATGACATAAGAAAGCTCAAAGGCCAGGCGGCCCATGGCGTAATGTTTGACAAGATCGCTGGTGGGCGCGCTGTCACCCTCGGCAGCCACGGTAATCTCGATATTCCAGCCCCACCAGTAAGGATTCATGGCCGTCAGATCACCCCCGAAGTAATCTGCCATCGGCTCATAGTAACCATCAATCTCACCGGTCACCGGGTCACGCTCGGAAGCATCCGGTTCGTACTCTTCGCTGGCCAGATGGGTATTCCAGGGGGTCACACTGGCAGCACAGTGCACCCAACCACCGTCCACACCGGACTGGTCGATTTGCCAGAGATCCTTGACGGAAAGATGGCCAGTCTGTTTGTTCTGATCCAGCTCCATCAGGAACATGGCGCCTGGGCGGGTTTCCATCTGGGAGACGGAGAACAAACGATCACCGATCGGCAACAGGGAGGTGTGCTCATTGGAATCGGTAACACTCAGCTTGCCGTCGTTGCCATAGAGCGGCTGCCCCATCTTGTCGACCAATTGGCCGAAGACCACATCCCCGTTTACCGCATCGCCGGAACGCAACAGGGTATGGAAACCGATCTCGTAGGTCTCACCATCCACCTCAACGGAAGGAGACGCCAGGATCTGACGCTTTTCCAGATCCGTTTCCGGGGCTTTCACCGCCGTGAAGGAAAGGGTTTTTCCAGCCGGGTCGCCAGGTGCAACAGGGTCATTAGAATCACTGTCGCCACCACAGGCAGCAAGCAGAAGAGCAGTTAACGTTAC
>NZ_LWFX01001156.1:0-5600 GCF_001635175.1 Alcanivorax sp. HI0083
GCCAACGGTCCTAAATCCATGGTTAACGTGGCACGGGCCTTTTCCGGCAGCGCCACATCGTGCTGTTGACGAAAGTGCGCCCCCCAATCCACATACACGTAGGGTTCCGCCGTGTGCGGGGTGCGTGCCAGAATCAGTTTTTCTTCCAGCAACTGCTCCACCTGCATGCCGGGCCAGTAGTCCGGTTGGTGAACCAGCACCGCATCCAACACACCCTGCTCCAGCCGCTCGTGCAAGGAGCGAGGCTCACCGACTTCAGTACGCAGCGCCACATCCGGCAACACCTCTCGCAGCGCCGATAGCCAGTTGAGCAACAACGGATTCCACAGACTGATCTCCGCTCCCAATGTCAGCACAGATTCCGCACCCTGCGGTAACGGCAGCTCCCGGCGGGCCGCCTCCCAGGTCTGCACCAGCTGGCTGGCGTGGCTGGCAAATCGCTCTCCGTGATCCGTCAGCGTCGCCCCGCTACGGTTACGCACAAACAGCCGGCAACCCAGCTGCCCTTCCAGGTTCTGCACCCGTGCCGTGACAGTAGTCTGAGTGATGTGTAGCCGGTCTGCCGCCGCCATAAAGCTGCCCGTGCGGACAATTTCCAGAAAGGTACGGGCCAGATCGATATCCAAAAGGGGCTCCTCATACAGGCTCAAAACGGACTTATATCGATATCTTCGATATTAAACTCTCTTATATTTCATTATTGCCTATTAAAACGAGTCTTCATACTCACTGTCATGGTAATAACCGGAGCGCCCATTCCATGACGCCCCCGCAAACAGCAACCCCCTTTTCCGAGCCCCAGTGGCAGCAGGTGCAGCAGCTGCTGGGCCTGCTGGATGAACGCCAGGCCCTCTGGCTCAGTGGCTACCTGGCCGCCGGCGCCCCTGCGCAAGCAACGACGCCACAGGCCGCGCCCAGCCCGGGCAACGCCGTGCTGATCGCCTACGGCGGCGAAACCGGCAACGGCGAGAGCATCGCCCGGGCACTGGCCGAACAGGCCCACCAGCAAGGCATTAACGTGGACCTGGAAGACCTGGCCAAACTGCGCGTACGGCAGCTCAGCAAGCGCAAACACCTGCTGGTCATCTGCAGCACCCACGGCGATGGCGACCCTCCCGAACCCGTGGTCCCCTTTTACGAGGCCCTGATGGCCGACAACGCCCCGCGCCTGGAGGGCCTGCAGTTCTCCGTACTGGCACTGGGCGACAGCAGCTACGAGCACTTTTGTGTCACCGGCCAGCAGCTGGATGAACGGCTGGAAGCGCTGGGCGGCACGCGCTTGCACCCACGTCAGGAATGCGATGTGGACTTTGACGAACCTGCCGCCCGCTGGGGTAAAGCCGTGCGCGAGCAGCTGCCGCGTAGCGAGCAAAACGCAGCCACATCCACGATACCGGCCGCGCCCACCGGCGCCGCCCCGGTCTACAGCAAAAAGCAGCCCCTCAGTGTCGAGGTGCTGGAAAACCTGAACCTGAGCGCCCCGCAGCGGACCTCGCCGATCCACCATCTGGAACTGGCGCTGGAAACCCCGGACTTCGCCATTGCCCCCGGTGATGCCGTCGGCGTGCTCGCCGACAACCCTCCGGCATTGGTTGCCGCCGTGCTGGATGCCTGTAATCTCTCCGGCGAGGCACCGGTCACCCTTCAGGGCGAATCCATGCCATTGGTGCAGGCGCTGCGTCAGCACCAGGACTTGACCATTCCCAGCCCCCGCTTTCTGGAACAGTGGGCGCAACTGAGCGATGACCCAACCCTGAAACAGCAATTGGATGCCCCCGGCAAAGAACAGCGTCAGTATCTGAAAACCGTCCAGGTACTGGACCTGCTTCATCAGGCCCCCGCCACGCCGGACCCGCAAGCCCTGGTCGATGCCCTGCGCCCGCTGCAACCGCGCCTGTACGATGTGGCCAATAGCCTGGGACACATCGACGATGAGCTGCACCTGAACGTGAAAGCGTTTCGCTATGGCATCGCCGGCCGCCAGGAAAGCGGCATCGCCTCCCAATATCTGCTCACCCTGGAGCCCGGCGACACCGTGCGCATTTACCCGCACCGCAACGCTCGCTTCCACTTGCCAGACGACCCGCAAACACCGGTAATTTTGATCGCCGAGGGCACCGGCATTGCCCCCTACCGCGCCTTTATTCAAGCGCTGGGGCAAGCCCGTGCGCAGCGCCCCTGCTGGTTGGTATTTGCCGAACAACAGTTTGAGCAGGATTTTCTTTATCAAACGGAATTCCAGCAAGCCCACCAGGACGGCGTGCTCGACAGGGTCGATACCGTTTTCTATCAGGACCAACCAGGCAAACGACTGGCCAGCCCACTACTGGAACAGTCCAAACGCTTGCAAGAGTGGGTCGAATCCGGTGCTCACCTGTATTTCTGTGGCGACAAGCAACGTCTTGCCGACTGTGAAAAATCCCTGTCCGCCCTGTTTGACGCGGACACCTGGAAACAGCTGGGTAAAGACAAACGCCTGCACCGAAACCTGTATTAACCGCGAGGCAGACCATGACTGATCGAAGCTGCGATCTGAGCCAGGACATCAGCGAGCTGCACGCCAACGAGCAGCTCAAAGCCAACAGCCAATACCTGCGTGGCACCATTTCTGAAAGCCTGGAAAACGCCATCACCGGTGCCGTCTCCGGCGACGACTCCCTGCTGATGAAATTTCATGGCATTTATCAACAGGACGACCGCGACCTGCGCGCCGGCCGGGCCCGCCGCAAACTGGAGCCCAACTACCAATTTATGGTGCGCATGCGCATTCCTGGCGGCACCCTGAGCAAAACCCAGTGGCAGGGCATCGACCAGTTGTCGCGGCGCTTTGCCGATCGCGGCATTCGCATTACCACGCGGCAGACCATTCAGCTCCATGGCATCCGCAAGCCGTATCTGCGAGCACTGATGCAGGGCATCCGTGACCTGGGCCTGGACACCATTGCCGCCTGCGGCGATGACAGTCGTGGCGTGGTGTGTGGCAGCAATCCGTCGCAATCTGCTATCCACCAGCAAGTGGCCGACCTGGCCCGGGAAACCAGCCAGCGACTGATTCCCAAAACCGGTGCCTACCCGCAAATCTGGTATCAGGAAGATCGCCCGGTCATGGCCGATGAGGACCCACAATACGGGCCGCTCTACTTGCCCCGCAAATTCAAGGTGGGTTATGTGATTCCGCCCATCAATGACATTGATGTGTACGGCCAGGACCTGGGCCTGATTGCCATCGTGGAAGACGGCGCACTGCAAGGTTTCAATATCTGTGTCGGTGGCGGCATGGGGCAGCTGGATACCCGTGAAAACAGCTATCCCCGCGCCGCCGAAGTACTCGGTTTCATTCCCCCGAATGAAGCCCCTGCGTTTGCTGAAACCGTCATGGGCATTCAGCGGGACTTCGGTGACCGTAAAGACCGCCACCGGGCTCGCTTTAAATACACCCTGGATCGCCTGGGCAATGACTGGTTTTTGCAACAACTGGCCCAGCGCCGCGGTAAACCTCTCGCACCGGCACGCCCCTTCACTCTGACCCAAAACGGGGATGCACTGGGTTGGCAACAAGGCGATGACGGCCTGTGGACGGCAACACTGCATATTGAAAATGGCCGTGTCGACGGCGCCTTGCGCGACCAGCTGGAAGGTTTTTTCCAGCAGTACGGCGGTCGCATCCGCATGACCACCAATCAAAACCTGCAGCTGACCCACGTGGAAGAGCACGAACGCGAACAGATCGGCTGGCGGCTTGACGACCTGGGACTAAGCCACCGGCTCGAACCCGACCTGCAAGCGGCGCATACCCTCAGCTGTGTGGCCTTCCCCACCTGCGGCCTGGCCATGGCCGAAGCGGAGCGCTACATGCCGGACCTGCTCGAGCTGTTTAACCGCCTCAAACAGCAGTACGGCCTCAGTCAGGTACCGATCACGCTCCGTGTAACCGGTTGCCCAAACGGTTGCGCTCGCCCCTATCTGGCAGAGATCGCCCTCACCGGTCGCGCTCCGGGACTCTACAATTTGTACCTGGGCGGCAGTTTTAATGGCGACAGGCTCAATCGTCTGTACGCCAGCAACGTCAGTGAGAGTCGCTTCATTGACTTGATCGCTCCGTTGTTCGAAGCCTTTGCAGAGCAAAGAAACAGTGGCGAATCGTTTGGGGACTTCCTGATTCGCAGCAAGCGTCTCGATACCGTGCACGACAAGAGCACAACCAATAGCAACTCGCCGGATGCTCAACCCGTTGTCATCCAGCCCCATTGAACCAGGAGTCATCATGTCGGATTACCTGTTTATCCAGAGCCAGGACCCGTTCACCGAGGTCCGCACCGCACACCAGTTCGCCCTCGCCGGGCAACTCTACGATGCCGGCCACAACGTGCGCCTGCTGCTGGTACAAAACGGGGTTACCCCGGCTCGCAAAGGCGCCCGCAGTGAGCATTTCGACAAGCTGCTGAAATGGGGCGTGCCTGTCATGGCCGACGGTTTCTCTCTGCAACAACGGCAGATACTGGATCAAGATCTGAAGGACAACATTGCCAGCAGCAGCCTTGATACCGTTATCGACGCCCTGCTCGACGGTGAAAAAGTCATCTGGAATTAATTGGAGTGATCATGAGTGAAAACAAAACACTGACCTTTGCGTTCATGGACCCACCGTTCGAGAGTGAGCGCACGGTAACCTTTTTCCGTCTGCTTGATGCTGCTCTGGAAAAAAATGCCAACGTTCGTGTGTTTGCCTACGAAGGCGCCGTGGCGCTGTCTTTTTCCAAACAGTCGCCCCATGGCAACGCTGTTCACGGCCACGACTGTGAAGAAGAAGCCCACCCGCTGAGCAAGGACTGGGTGGCCGCCTTGCAACAAAAAGCCGCAGGCAAGGGGCTGACCTTCGAGTGGATCAACTGCGGGCTGTGCGTGGACGAGCGTGGAGTCAACGACGTGATCGACGGCTGCGGCCGAGGCGGCCCGCCGGATTTGTGGCGCTACGCCAGCGAGGCCTTCAACACTCTCACCATCGGCACGAGGTAAGCCATGAAAGCGTTACAAGTTATCGATCAGGCATTTCGTACCACCACCGAAGAGCAGGACGACACCATCCTCTGGCTCACCCAATCCATGCGCGGAGCCGGTGGCCATTTGACCGTGCTGCTCAGTGGTCATGGTGTGTATTACGCCACCCAGCAACAAACGCAACCGGCCTTGAACGTGGCCGGCTGGTCGCAAACCCAGCCCGCCAACCTGCCCCGGGATTTAAGCAACCTGCTGGAAAGCGGTGTGCCCGTTTACGCCGTTAGCGAGGATCTGGAAGAACGGGGGCTGGAGCGCAAAAGCTTGCTCAAAGGAGTTCAGGCCGTCAGCCGCCAGGGCCTGGTCAACCTGTATGAAAGCGTGGACCAGATCTGGCAATGGTGATCCTTCCCCAACCATTACGCACCCCGCTGCTGCATACCCTGGGCTGCGAATTGCCCATCATGCTGGCAGGTATGGGCGGCGTATCCCGCCATCAACTGGTGGCGGCAGTAAATCGGGCCGGCGGCTTCGGAGTGCTGGGTATGGTTCGTGAGCCCGTGGCGCGCAAGGCTTCCACTTCATGGCGGATGCGCGCCATCAAC
>NZ_LWFX01001157.1:0-2699 GCF_001635175.1 Alcanivorax sp. HI0083
CGCCAGTCCCTGGGCGTCACCCTTGGCTACTACAGCCGGGCGGCAGAAAGCACTCGTGACCCGGCCGTCATCAGCCAGGCCGCCCAACTGGCCCACTATCTGGAAGATCCGCAGCAAGCTCTGGCCATGAGCGAACTCTGGCTGGAAACCACGCCGGACAGCGAAGAAGCCCTGCAAGTCGCCATCCTCTCGGAAATCCGCCTGGGCAACACGGCAGCGGCCAGCCGGCATCTGGACCGGTTACTCAGCGCCCACGGCGAAGAAGCCTTGGGTCGCCTGGTGACTCAGGCCCGCGGCCTGGACGCACAGGGCAACCTGCAACTGGTCGAAGCCCTGGCCCAGCTCACCGATCGCTACCCGGATCAGGCGCCCCTCTGGTACGCCCGCGCCCTGTGGCTTGAACATGAGAAGCAGCCCGAACCGGCCCTGGACGCCACCGAGCGCGCCCTCAAGTTAATGCCGCGCCATGAAGATGCCCTGCTCCTCAAGGCGCAGCTGCTCTACGAAACCGGCGAACCGAAAAAGGCCCTGCGTCACCTGAAAAAACTGGTCCGCAAATACCCGCAAGCGCGCCGCCCCCGCATTGCCTACGTTCGCATGCTGCTGGCCACCGGCCAGCTGGAACAGGCTGGCGAGCAGCTCACCGTGATGGCGGAGCAAAATCCACAGGATCTGGACCTGCGCTTCTCGCTGGCCCTGCTTGCCCTGGAAGCCGGCGCCAGTGAAGCCGCCGAGACCCAACTCAACGTCCTGCTCGCCCGGAACTATCGCCCCGACGATATTCATCTTTATCTGGCCCAGGCTGCCGAACAGAAGCTGGACATGGACGGCGCCATCGATCACTACCTGAAAGTCGGCGGCCCCCAGGCCATCCGTGCGCGGGTACAGGCTGCGCGCCTGCTATACCAGCAAGGCAACACCAGCCAGGCCCACGCACTGATGCACAGCCTGGCCCAGCAACAGCCGGAACTGCAGGACAGCCTCACCATCACCGAAGCAGAAATGCGCAGCAACAACGGCGATCCACAAGGCGCCATCGCCCTGATCAATAACGCCCTGCGTGACCAGCCCGACAATACCGACCTACTCTACAGCCGCGCCATGACGGCCGAAAAAGTGGGCAACCTGGCGCAGCTGGAAAAAGACCTGAAGCGCATCATCACCCTGGACCCGGACGATGCCAGCGCTCTCAACGCCCTGGGGTACACCCTTGGCAACCGCACCGACCGCCTGGACGAGGCCTATCAATACGTCTCCCGGGCACTGGAACTGCGCCCCGACGACCCGGCCATTCTCGACTCCATGGGCTGGGTGCTCTACAAGCGCGGGGAGACGGAAGCCGCCCGGGACTACCTGCGCCGGGCCTATGAAAAATTCCCCGACCCGGAAGTCGCCGCGCATTATGGTGAAGTCCTGTGGGTTCTGGGCGCCCAGAACCAGGCCCGCCAGGTCTGGCGCGACACCCTGGAAAGCGACCCGGACGCCCCCCACATCCGTGAAGTCATGGAAAAACTCGGAGCTCGCCTGTGACCCTGAGCCTTACCCGCATTATTAGCCTGGCGCTGATGGCCCTGGCGTTGAGCGCCTGCCAGCTACGCCCCACCACAACCGCCCAGTTCGAACACCCCGGCCAGATCCAGCAATGGCAGATGAGCGGCAAGCTCGGCTACCGCACCGCCAACGACGGCGGCAGTGCCACCTTTGACTGGCGCCAACAACCCCAGCGGGGCGACATCCATTTTTCCGGGCCACTGGGCTTTGGCAGCGCCGACCTCCGTTGGGATAGCGGCCGCGCCGAACTGATCACCGCCAAGGAAACCTACCAGGCCCGCAGCCCCGGGGAACTGGCCTGGCACCTCACCGGCTTCTGGCTGCCCGTGTCCGCCCTGCAATACTGGGCCCGTGGCCTGCCCTGGCCCGGCGCGCCAGCGGATGCCGAATACGATGATCAGCAGCGCCTGATCTCACTGGAACAACTGGGCTGGTCGCTCACCTTCGATCGCTACGCGCCCATCGCCGGCGTCGCCCTGCCCTACCGCATCAAGGCCCAGCAGCACAGCAACCGTTTCACCCTGCTGATCAAGGACTGGCAGCCCGGCAGCAGCACCCCGTGACCCTGACATTGCCGGCCCCAGCCAAGCTCAACCTGTTCCTGCACATCACTGGCCGCCGCGATGATGGCTACCATCAACTGCAGACCGTGTTCGCACTGCTCGACCATGGCGACACCCTGGCATTCTCCCCGGCAGACGCCCTGTCACTGCAATGCCACACGGAAAACAACCAGGACACCCTCCCCACGGATGACAGCAACCTGATTCTGCAGGCCGCCAGAGCACTGCAGGCGCACACCGGCAGCAACAAGGGGGCGGCGATCACCCTGACCAAACGCCTGCCACTGGGCGGCGGCGTGGGTGGCGGCTCCTCCGACGCCGCCACCGCCCTGCTGGGTCTGAACAAACTCTGGGAGCTGGGCCTGACACTGCCGGAGCTGGCCGATATCGGCCTGGCGCTGGGCGCCGATGTGCCCGTCTTTGTGCTGGGGCACAATGCCTGGGCAGAAGGCGTCGGCGAACAAATTTCCCCCGTCACACTACCAAATGACGCTTTTTTGGTCGTTCACCCCGGAATTCATGTATCAACTGCTCGAATTTTCGGCGACCGGCAATTGACAAGGGATACACCCATCAGTAAATTAC
>NZ_LWFX01001158.1:0-2743 GCF_001635175.1 Alcanivorax sp. HI0083
GTTCCAGGTCGGTAATCTGGCGGCTGTCGGCCTGGGCCAGCCGCAGCATCACCGGCACCTCCTGGTCCTGCTCGAACCAGCGGTCCAGTTCGATGCCGTGGAACGCATTGCGCACCTGCGCCCCCACTTGCTCGGCCCGCAAACCGGCTCGCTCCCCTTCTTCACGCAGGTTGATATCCACGATAGTTCGCTGGGCATGCAGATTATTGGCCACCTCATGAACCCCCTCCATGCGCGTCAACGCCAACGCCGCCTGTTCACTCATACGCTGCAACGTAGCCAGATCCGGGTGGAACAAATTGATATGAATGTCCGGCTTCACCTGCATCAGGCTGGCATGGAACTTCACCGATAACGCATCGGCGATCACCCCGTGCTGGTCACGCCAACGCCGTGCGATTTCCCGCGGCGGCATGGCGCTGGTATCACCGCTGATCGCCAGGGTCACCCGAACCCGATATCGCGCACCGGGATCACGGGCGTTGGAGGTTTTCTGGCGCACGCCCTGTTCGGCAAACACCGCATCGATGTGGATCGGTGCCTCGGCTTGATCACCCTCAACGCCCTCTGCCAGCTGACGAGCCAGGGTATGAGCGGAGTCTTCCAGCTCGCGCACTTCCCGGGCCAGGCGCAGGTCGCCGGTGCCTTGGGGAAACACTACTTCCGCCATCACCCGATCCCCTTCTACCCGGGAAAACAGCACCATGGTCAGCCAGCCGCTGTTGACCAGCGCACAGCAGAAAATAAACAGGCCCACGAACACCACCACCAGCACATAGCGCCAATGCAGGCAGCGCCGCAGAATGGGCCGGGCGCGCCGGTCCAGCCAGCGCTCCAGACCATCGTTCAGGCGCGTGGCCAGCTGTTCGGATTTCAGCCACAGCCCCCGCGCCGGGCGATCGTGGCTCAAGTGGGCCGGCAAAATCCACAGGGACTCCACCAGCGACAGCAGCAAGATGGTGATTGAGACGATGGGGATAACCCGCATCAATGCCCCTTCCGGCCCCGGCAGAAACAACAAGGGAGCAAAGGCAAAAAGCGTGGTCATCACCGCAAACAAAATCGGTTTCGCCACCCGTTGCGCCCCACTGATAGCGGCTTGCCCTCCGGTCAGCCCCTGGCGGCGTTGGTGGTCAATGCTTTCGCCCACGATCACCGCATCATCCACCACAATCCCCAGCACCAGAATAAAGGCGAACAGGGAGATGGTGTTGAAGGACTCACCCAGCAACGGCAGCATGGCGCAGGCGCCGAGCATGCACACGGGAATCCCCAGTGCCACCCAGCCCGCCAGCCGCAGGGTCAGGAAAATGGCCAGCATGAGCGTCAGCAGTACCAGGCCTTGCAAGGCGTTACGCCAAAGCAGGTTGGAGCGCTCACTGAACTGGCGGGCATCATCACTCCACACCTGCAACCCGACACCGGGGGGCAAGTCCGCCTCAGCCAGGTAGTTACGCACCGCTCCGGCCACATCCAGCACGTTCTGATCGCCTACCCGATACACATCCAGCGCCACCGCCGGTTTGCCATCCAGCCAGGCGGCCTGGGTGTCCCGGGAAAAGCCGTCCTGCACCTGGGCCACATCGCCCAGTTTCAACAAGTCGCCCTGGTCCGACTGTCGGATCACCAGCTGCTCATAAGCACGGGCATCACCGGGCTGTTCGCCGGTCTGCAGCAGCCAGTCACCCTTGTCGCTGCGCAGCACACCACCGGCGATGCGCTGCACGCTCTGGCTGGCTGCAGCCGCAATGCCATCCAGCGTCAGCTCGTAGCGATACAGGTCATCCCGGGAAACCAGCAGCGCCATTTCCCGTTCCGGCAGGTTTTCAATATCCACGCTGGAAATAGCATCACGGTTGAGAAGTTGCCGGCGAACCCGGTTGCCCAGCTGGTACAAGTCCGTGCGTGACAAGGAGCCACTGAGCAACAACCGCACCACCCGGTTACGCACAATCAGCTCCTGCACTCGCGGGCGGGCGGCTCCCTTGGGCAGGTTATCCAGAGCATCCAGGCGCGTGCGGATCTGCTCCAGCACATCGCCCGTGTCATGCCCTTCCAGCACATCCAGCTGCACGCTGCATAACCCCTCACGGGATTCGCTGATCAGCTCGGTACCGCCCTCCACATCGTCCACCGCGGTTTCCACCGGCGTACAGACCAGTGATTCCACGGTTTCCGGGGTGGCCTGGGGGTACGCCACATAAATGCCGATGCGGTCCAGCGGCACATTGGGCAGGGTTTCCTGACGGGTATGGGGAATAGCCAGCAGCCCTGCCAGCAGCAGGGTCATCATCAACAGGTTGGCAACCGCCCCATTTCTGGCGAACCAGGCAATGGAACGATTCATGGATGTCCCTCACCACGGTTTTCGCTGTTATGGGCCAGACCAGTCTGGGCCGGACGCGGATCGATACGCATGCCTTCCAGCAGTTGCAGGTCCCCGGCCAACACCACCGAGGTCGCGCTGTTAACCCCATCGTGGAGGTAGAGGTTGTCACTGTCCTGATGCAGTATCGCCACCTGCTGACGGCGCAAGCGCTGGTCGTCGTCCAGCACCCAGACAGACTGGTCACCGGCCTGGGCAGAACGGGGCAGCACCGCCACCGCTGGCGTCGCGGCACCGCGCAGTTCCGCCTGCACCAGCACACCGGGTTCCAGCGGTAATGACTGACCGTCGTTGGCAACCTGCACGATCAGGTACATCATCTGGTTGCGGTTCAGCCCCCCTTCACGGCGCACCACC
>NZ_LWFX01001159.1:0-2377 GCF_001635175.1 Alcanivorax sp. HI0083
TGATCATCGCCTGCCCCTGTGCGCTGGGCCTGGCCACACCCATGTCCGTGATGGTGGGGGTCGGCAAGGCGGCAGAATACGGCATCCTGATTCGTCAGGGGGAAGCCCTGCAAACCAGCAGCCAGCTGGACACCATCGTTCTCGACAAGACCGGCACCATCACCGAAGGCAAACCTGCCGTCACCGATATCATCTGCGCAGAGGGGCAACAGGAAGATACCGTGCTCAAACTTGCGGCCAGCCTGGAAAGCGGTTCGGAACATCCGCTGGCCACAGCGATTCTCAACGAGAGCAAACAGCGAGAAGTATCGCTGGACGACGTCACTCAATTTCAGGCCCTGAACGGCAAGGGAGTCACTGCCACCCTCAATGGCAAGGCGTATCGACTGGGCAATCGGCGCTGGTTGGAGAATGAAGGGGTGAACATCAACCTCGACAGCACGCCCCTCACCGACAAGGGCGCCACGCCGCTGTTCTTGTCGGAGCAGAAAACCCTGCTCGGCATCATCGGTGTCGCGGATCGTATTAAAGACGACTCCAAAGCCGCTATCACCCGGCTTAAGGAACAGGGACTAAAGGTCATCATGATTACCGGCGACATTGCCGCCAGCGCCAACGCCATTGCCGAACAAGCCGGCGTGGATGAGGTGATGGCGGAAGTGCTGCCGGAAGACAAGGCCAAAAAAGTGCAGGCCCTGCAGGGCGAAGGCCGCAACGTAGCCATGGTCGGCGATGGCATCAACGATGCCCCGGCCCTGGCCCAGGCGGATGTGGGCTTTGCCATTGGCACCGGCACCGACGTGGCCATCGAATCCGCAGCCATCACCCTGATGGGGGGCTCACTGCATGGCGTGGCCGATGCCATGGCGATCTCGTCAGCCACGGTACGCAATATCAAACAGAATCTGTTTGGCGCCTTTGTCTATAACAGCCTGGGCGTGCCCGTGGCGGCCGGCATACTCTACCCGCTCACCGGCAGCCTGCTCAGCCCGGTGATCGCCGGGGCCGCCATGTCGCTAAGCTCCGTCACCGTGGTCACCAACGCCAACCGGTTACGCTTTTTCAAACCCAAACACACGAACGGGACGACCCCATGACACCGGAACAACTTGCCGCCCAACTGCGTCACCCCAACGGCGAGGAAGGCAACACAGTCGCAGACAACATGGATGACCGTAACAGTCCGGTGATTCTCGCCGCCTATGCGGCATTGGCCCCCGCCGACGGGGACCGGATTCTGGAAATTGGTCCCGGTGGAGCCGGCCACCTTCCCGGCCTGCTGGCGCAGGCGGATAACCTGCACTACACCGGACTGGATGCCTCCCGCGACATGGTGCTGCGCGCCCGGGAGCGCTACCTGGGCGAAACCCGCGCCGCCTTTATCCACGGCGCGCTCACCGACGCGCCCCTGGCGCCCGCCGCCATGGACCGCATCGTTGCGGTGAACGTGGTGTATTTCTGGCAACCGCTCGCACCGGCCCTGCACGCCTTGTTCCTGCTGCTGCGCCCCGGCGGCACCCTGGTGCTGGGCCTGCGTGATCACAACAGCATGGCCAGCCTGCCCGTCTTCCAGCACGGCTTTTCCACCTACCACGGACCAGAGCTGCAGCACGCCCTGGAACAGGCCGGGTTTACCGACACCACGCTGGCCACCTTCGCGGAAGACAGCGTCGATGTACTCGGCGACACCATGCACAAGCAGTCCGTCATACTTACCGCCCGCAAACCCCGGGAGACGACACCATGAATATTCTCGTCAATCTGGCCGGCCTGATGTTGATGGCGCTGGTGGTCTGGTGGTTCTGGTTATCGCAGCGCAAAACCGCCGCACCGTCAGCCACCCACGAAACCACCATTATTGTCGAAGACGGGGTCTATACTCCGGCCTCCATTCGCGCCAACGCCGGCGAATCGTTGACCCTGCATTTCGACCGGCGCGATCCATCACCCTGTGCCGAGCAGGTGATATTTCAGGGGCTCGACACCAGTGAATTTCTGGAAACCGGCAAAACCACCACGCTGACCCTGAATCACCTGCCGGCGGGAACGTTCCGATTCACCTGCCAAATGCAGATGTATCAAGGCACACTGATAGTAGACTGACCGCAACACGCAACACGCAACACGCAACACGCAACACGCAAACAATGATGAGGACTTGCCGTGAAAAAAATACTGGTTGTTTTAACTACCCTGTTGATGGCTGCCTGTGGCGAAGAAGCGACGGCACCGGCAGAAACCCCCTCTGCCGGCCAACCGGCCGCACAGGTAGCAGCCACTGACAAGGTGCTGGAAGTGTATAAATCCCCCACCTGTGGCTGCTGCGGCGCCTGGGTGGAACACATGGAAGCCAACGGCTACGCGGTCAAGGTGCATG
>NZ_LWFX01001160.1:0-4771 GCF_001635175.1 Alcanivorax sp. HI0083
ATGGCCGGGAACGGGTCCGTATCAAGCCGTTTGGGCAGGCTGGAATCCGGGTGCAGAATACTCACCGGCTGGCCGATGCCGTATTGCCGGGCGCTGTGCAGCACTGGCAAGGAGTCGTCCACCAGCAGGGCTCGGCCCGGTTCGAAGGGCAGGTGTCGCTGCAGGTGCTGCCAGAACGCCTGGGCCTCCTTGGGGTGGCCGTAGTCGTGGCTGGATACCAGTTCGTCAAAATACTGGTCAATGCCGGTGCGCTCTATCTTTAAATGCAGCGCATCGCGGTGGGCATTGGTCACCATGATCACTTGCTTGTCCGAGTCTTGCAGATGTTGCAGAAAGGCTTCGGCTCCCGGCCGCACGGAGATGCGGTCGCCGGCGGCTCTTTTCAAGCCGGCAATTTCCAGACCCAGCTCGGCGGTCCAGAAATCCAGGCAGTACCAGTTCAGGGTGCCTTGGTGGCTGGTGATCCAGTCGTGGATGATGCGGTTGGCCTCGGCCTGCTCCAGACCCAGTTGCCGGGCGTAGCAGTCGGGCACGTGTTGTTGCCAGAACCAGTTGTCAAAGTGCAGGTCCAGCAGGGTGCCGTCCATATCCAGCAGCACAGTGTCGACGGATTGCCAGTCAATCATGAATTTCCTGCGTGTTCGGGTTAGTCTTGCCTGCAATAGCGGGCTCAGAGGTAATTATGGATGAGAAACCGGAGATTCTCGACACCCGGCTGATAGCAAAGAGCCGCCTGTTCGGGATCGAAGAACTTCACCTGCGCTTTTCCAACGGCGTGGAGCGCACCTACGAGCGCCTGCGTACGCCGCCGATTGCGGCGGTGATGATGGTGCCGTTGCTGGATGACGACACCGTGGTGATGATTCGGGAATATGGCGCGGGGACAGAGAGTTATGAGTTGACCCTGCCCAAGGGAGCTTACGAACACGGTGAAGACTGGCGCGACGCGGCCAACCGGGAGTTGAAGGAAGAGGCGGGTTACGGCGCTCGCCGTCTCACGCTAATGAAGGACATGACCCTGTCGCCGGGTTATATGGGCCACCGCATCAAGGTGGTGCTGGCTGAAGATCTCTACGAAGAATCCCTGCCCGGCGATGAACCGGAAGAGCTGGAAGTGCTCACCTGGAAACTGTCAGAGCTGGATCGTTTGATAGAACGGGACGATGTGACCGAGGCGCGGGTGATCGCAGCGTTATTAATGACCAAGCGGTTGCTGGAGCAACGTCGATAATTGAGCTGTAGGAGCGCCGCTCCTGCAGGTGCCAAAATCTGAATCACAGGAAAAAGAAATGACCGACTTAAATGCCCTGCTGGACCCGCTTGCCGAGATTGCCCGTGAAGCGGGGCGAGCGATTCTTGACGTCTATGAGCGTGATGATCTGGGGGTAGAAACCAAGGATGACAAGTCGCCCATTACCGAGGCGGATATGGCGGCGCACAAGATCATTGAAGCCCGCCTGCAGGCGCTGACACCGGAGATTCCGGTGTTTTCCGAAGAGTCCGGCGGCATTGCCTATGCGGATCGCAAGGACTGGCCGCGTTTCTGGCTGGTGGACCCGCTGGATGGCACCAAGGAATTCATCAAGCGTAATGGCGAGTTCACCGTGAACATCGCCCTGGTGGAAGGCGATACCCCGGTACTGGGCGTGGTGCATGTGCCGGTAACGGCGGTGACCTATCTGGGTGGTCAGGGTGTGGGTGCCTTTAAAGAGCACAACGGTGACCGCGGGGCGATTCAATGCCGTGCCCGCACCACCCCGGTGGTGATGGTGGCCAGCCGTAGTCATGGTGGCGAGGCGGTGGAAAAGCTGGAAGCCTTTATCCGGGAAGAAATTGGTGAAGTGGAGCGCGCTTCCATGGGCTCCTCCCTGAAACTGTGCCTGGTGGCGGAAGGCAGCGCGGACATCTACCCGCGTCTGGCTCCCACCAGCGAATGGGATACCGCCGCCGCCCATGCGGTGGTAGCCGCCGCTGGTGGCGTAGTGGTGAACACCGCCTTCGAGCCGCTGCAGTACAACAAGGAAGATATTCTCAACCCGCACTTCCTGGTGTTGGGGCAGAGTATTGAAGAGTGGCGTTTTATCGCCGCGGCGATTGGGTGAATGTCGGACGTCAGACGTCAGACGCAAAAAACCAAGGAGTTTCCATGAGCGCAATGCGTGAACTGCGGTTTGTCAGCGAGGGGCAGTCCTGCCGGGGAGATCTTTACCTGCCGGAAGGCGAGGGGCCTTTCCTGACGGTGGTTATGGGGCACGGCTTTGGGCTCACCAAGGAATGCGGGTTGGCGCCGTTTCGCGACGCCTTTGTGCAAGCCGGTTATGCGGTATTCCTGTTCGATTATCGCCACTTTGGCGAAAGTGAGGGGATGCCGCGGCAGGTGCTGTTACCCAACCGGGAAGTGGCGGACTGGCAGGCAGCACTGGCCTGTGTGCGCAAGCTGGATGAAGTGGATAACCAACGCATCGTGCTGTGGGGCACTTCCTTCGGTGGCGGCCTGGTCACAGCGGTGGCCGCTCGTGAATCGGTGGCCGGCATTATTGCCCAGTGCCCGATGATGGATGGCATGGCATCGGTGCTGGAGGTAATTCGTTATGCCGGCATTGGGCAGGCGCTGAAAATGACGGGCATTGGTCTGTGGGATGTGGGCAGCAGTGCGTTGGGGCTGGGGCCGAAAATGCTGCCTTCAGCCGGTCGGCCTGGTGAGCTTGCTGCCATGTCCAGCCATGACGCCTATGACGGCTATACCGCGCTGATGCCGGACAATGTGCCCAATGAAGTGGCGGGGCGGATCGCGTTGGCGTTGCCGCTATTCCGGCCGGTGGCTCAGGCCAGCAGGGTCACCTGCCCGGCGCTGATCCTGATTTGCGAAACCGATACGGTGGCGCCGGCCAGCGCCGCAGAAAAAGCGGCCGCGGCCATGGCAAGGCCCAGCGTGAAGCGCTACCCGGTGGGCCATTTTGATGTCTATCAGGGTGAGGCCCGGGAGATCAGTCTGGCGGATCAACTGGCGTTTTTGCGGGACCTGGAAGGCTAAACGCTCAAGGTACTTAAAAAGGCAGAAGGGCTGCCAAATCCAGCGATAGCTGGTTGGAGACCATCACCGCGCTGGTCGCCACCAGGCTCAGGTTGATGGCGGGCAGCACCAGGCCAATGGCCAGCAGGTTAACGGCGCTGGGTTGCCGAATGCGACCGCTCCACAGCACCAGGCTAATCAGGGCTGCGCAGGAAAGAGGAATCCAGAGCCAGGGGTGTGCTGCTGCGGTATGCCACAGGTTTTCAAGGTTTAACATGCCAGTACCCGTTTCATTATAGTCATTGGCGGGACCGTATTGGCGGTGCCCGGGGTGGCCTCCCCCGAGGCCAGAAGCGAGTATGCACACCCGGTTATGTAACCAGTGTGTTAAAGGTCACAAAAAAATAATGGCACTTTGACATTGGTTCTGATGTACCAGATTTCTATGAAAATCAATGAGTAATGTCCATATGCAGATAAATGAACCTGGGCGAGTGACAGGGCGGCAAGGCCGCAAAGGGGTGGTCTGCTGGTTGGGGCGGGTGGCGCTGTTGCTGAGCCTGGTTGCAACAGTAAGGGCGGATGATTTCAATTACTCCGCCGAGCAGTTTGCCTTGATTGCCGGCTATGAGTCCTGTGTTCGCCAGTTGGCTGCCAACCTGGGCAGTGATCAGCGCGATGCGCTAACGGACAAGTTGTTGCGCAGTAAAGGCATCAGCTACCAGCCGCGCCGAGTGGAGAACGACCGACGGCTGTGGGCCTACCCGGAGTATGCTACCCAGCGTCGGACCCAGAGTTACATGATTCAAGCCTTCAAACAGGACTGCCTGGAGCAGAACGCTGGCCGTTACTGATCAAGGTGGCCTTGTTTGGCGGAGCGGCTAACGCCAGTGTTTATGCCGGTTGCGCCTCGCTTTCGTCCGTAGCGGCAGTTTTTCCGGGCTCCAGAGCCAATTAACGGCCCGTTTTGGCCTTTTCTCATCCCCTCCAGTACGGCTATTCTGTCATCCATTGAACCGTGCCATTGAGCAATGTCAATGTTTGCACTGCGAGGATCTGGCAGCCTGAATGGCTGGAGGTAAAGAATATGTCCAATAAACACGTTGATGTACTGATTGTTGGCGCCGGCCTTTCCGGTATTGGTGCCGCTTGCCATTTGACCCGCAAGGCGCCGAATCGCACTTACGCGATTCTCGAACGCCGTGAACGTATCGGCGGGACCTGGGATCTTTTCAAATACCCGGGCATTCGTTCTGATTCCGACATGTTCACCCTGGGCTACAGCTTTCGCCCCTGGACCGAGCCCAAGGTGCTGGCCGATGGCAACTCTATTCGCCAGTACGTGGAAGACACGGCGGAAGAGTACGGCGTCAAAAAACATATCCGTTTTGGCCGCAAGGTAATCAAGGCGAACTGGTCCAGTGCTGACAATCATTGGGCGGTGGAAACCACCAACGAAAAAACCGGCGAACAGGAAACCTATACCGCTAACTTCCTGTTCTCCTGTAGTGGTTACTATAACTACGACGAAGGCTACAAGCCGGATTTCCCGGGTGAGAAAGACTTCAAAGGCCAGGTGGTGCATCCGCAGCACTGGCCGGAAAATCTGGATTACAAAGGCAAGAAAGTGGTGGTGATTGGTTCCGGCGCTACCGCTGTGACGCTGGTGCCGGCTATGGCCAAAGAGGGCGCCCAGGTCACCATGCTGCAGCGTTCGCCGACCTATATTGCTACGGTGCCGGAAGTGGACCCGATCTC
>NZ_LWFX01001161.1:0-6358 GCF_001635175.1 Alcanivorax sp. HI0083
GGCGGTGTTCAATCGCCAGCTCGCCAGCGCATAAGCAGGTAGACGCCCTTGTCTTCCTGCTCCTCAAAGCCCAGCCGAAGATAGAGTCGCCGCGCCGGGTTGTTGGTTTCCACGTGAATAGTCAGGGGTTTGCCGGACTGGCGAGCCCGTGATTGCAAGGTGGAGAGAATCTGTGAACCGAGCCCGGTGCCGCGAAAGGCGGGCAGCAGGGCAATGTCCACAATGCGAATTTCCTGTTCCCAGTCCGAGACATACAGCCGCCCGGCGGTCTCCCCGTTTAATTCGATCAGGTGCCGTTCCGCTTCCGGGTAATGCTGAAGATAGTGTTCGTGCTGTGCCTTGGCCTGCAGGGCCAGAAAGGCATCCTGCTGCGCCTGGGGCCAGCCGGTTTGCGCCACTTCTTCCTGGCGGGTGCTGGTGTAGATGGCCAGTAACATCGGCGTGTCGCTGTCACTGGCGGGGCGTAAACGGTAGCTGTGCATTACGAGCGGGAAGGGTAAATGCCGACCAGGGCCACAATGAAATGCACAAACAATTGTGGGGTTAGCGACTCTGCGTTAGCAGGAAGCGCCTCCCAGGTCTGTTGCGTTTTTCCCAGGCCGCGATCAATGCTGACGCTGGTGGTAGCCGCAACCGTGCCACTGGCATTGCTGCCACTTTTGGCGCCCAGACGAACCGGCGCAAGCCCCGGGCCCGTGCCAGCGTGCACCGGGGAGCGCCCACGGCAATCCGGCAAACCGAAAGTGGTTCTGCCGTCGCCACCATAAATGGTGCCGAACAGGGAAAACAGCGCATCGTTCTGTGATACGGCCAATATCTGGCCATCGCAGAATGCCCAGCCTCGCGGAGCAAAATTGCCCGCAAACATGCGAATTTCGCCGATAAAGGGTTCAGACATAGGAGCCTCTAGCTTCTGCTGGGAAAAAGCCCTTGCAGGGCGATGGCAAAGTTCAGCGCGATGGAATCCATCTGCGCGCCCCGGGTGGCAACGGTGGTGGTGTTCAGTGTGCTGCCCAAATTGCGATCCAGGGTCAGGCTGTCCAGGGTGTCTCCGTCGCCGGCAGGGCCGGTTGTGTTCGTCGTTCCCCCTTTAGCGCCCAGATTGATGTTACTTGTTTCAATATGCATGGGCGTGCGGCCACGCAGGTCCGGAAGCGCAAAACTGGTTCTGCCGTCGCCGCCGTAGGTGGTACCCAGCAGAGAATAAAGGGATTGATTCTGGTTGATGGGCAGAATCTGGCCATCACAAAACGCCCAGCCTCGGGGGGCAAAGTTGAAGCCGTAAATGCGGATTTCAGCGAGAAAGGGTTCGCTCATCAGTAAATGACTCCTAGCCTCTGGATGGGTAGAGCCCTTGCAGGGCAATAATGAAATTCAGCCCCAGATAAGGGTGGCGCTGATCGCCCGCAGGTATTTTGGCGGCCACGCTGCGGGTGGTCTGACTATTGCCCAGGTTACGGTCAGGCACGACGCTCTGTACCACGTCTACCGGGTTGTTTGCGGCCACCTGACCAAGGCGATAGTTTGGCAGTCCGGGGCCTCTGCCGGGATGTGCGGGTGCCCGGCCTTGCAGGTTGGGCAGGGCGGTGGTCGAGCGGCCATCTCCTCCGTAAGTGGTGCCAATCAGGCTGAACAACGCGGTGTTCTGGCTGATCGGCAGCAGTTGCCCATTACAAAAAGCCCAGCCGCGTGGGGCAAAGTTACTCGCAAAGATGCGGATTTCGGCGAGAAAGGGTTCGCTCATAGTGACCTCATACGCTGATCAGCAAGTTACTGCCCGGTTGCCAGCTCAAGTGAGCCAGCTGCTGAGCGCCGGTTTGGGGGAGTGTCAGTAGCGGGCTGGAACGATCTGCCCAGCAGAGCTGCTTCTGGCAACGGTCCATGATCAACAGCTGGCCGTTTACCGCGGCCAGGCCGCCGGGCATGGTTAGTGTGCTGACCTCACTGCCCAGGCTGTGGCCCGCCAGGGTGAAGTGGTGCAGCCGTCGATCACCGAGGGTGAGCAGGGTGATACGCTCTCGGGTTTTGGCCAGTGAGGCGGGACCATTCAGGGGCAGGTCGCTCTCCAGCCAGGTTCTGGTTTCATTGCGGATATCCAGTCGCATCAGACGATGGCCATGTACATCCGCGATCACGGCATGATCACCATTGAGGACAAAATCGGCAGGTTCCAGCAGATCGGTCAGATCGATGTGGCGGGCCAGGGTTCCGTCGGGCCGGAACCAGCTTAGCCGGCGCTGACTGCGGTCCAGCAAGACGGCGTTATCACCGTCCAGGGCCGCGGCCACGATGCGGGTTTCGTTGGCTGCACCGGTGGTCAGGTTGATGGTACTGCCATGGCGATACCACAGGGCTTGCCGGCCATGGTCGCTGATCTGCAGGCGCTGGTTCTTCCCCAGGGCAATCGCTCGCGCCGCACTGACCAATTCCACGCGGGTTGCCGTGGTGCCAGCGACCAGAGGGGTGCTGAGCAGTATTCCGGCCGCGCCGCCTGCCGCGATAAACTGCCGTCGCGTGATAGCCATTAGTTGGCTGCCGCGCAAGTGATGGTGATGGCGCTGGGCGTAGCGGCTGCGCCTGTCTGCCAGGTTTCACAGCTGCCGCTCCAGACGCCGGCGGCACTGGGGTAGCTGTTAGTAATGTAGCTATTGCTGGCGCACTGAACGCCGCCAGCGAGTACCACGCCACTGTCACATTGACAGCTTGTCGCACTGGTACAGGCCTTTTGAGCAACATTGCTGGTGCTGAAGGTGCCGGCGGGGCCGGTCATGCCGGTGGGACCTATTGGGCCAGGGGGGCCCATCATACCCGGAGTGCCCATGGGGCCTGGGGGGCCTTGAGGGCCAGTTTCGCCGATAGGACCCGCAGGCCCCTGGGCGCCGGTATCCCCTTTGGGTCCGGTGGCGCCATCAGCACCGGTGGGACCTTGCGGGCCGGCAGGACCTTGCGGTCCGACTGCGCCAGTGGCACCGACGGGACCTGCGGGCCCCTGGGCGCCGGTATCCCCTTTGGGTCCGGTGGCGCCATCAGCACCGGTAGGACCTTGCGGGCCGGCAGGGCCTTGCGGTCCGACTGCGCCAGTGGCACCGACGGGACCCGCAGGCCCTTGGGCGCCGGTATCCCCTTTGGGGCCGGTGGCGCCATCAGCACCGGTAGGACCTTGCGGGCCGGCAGGGCCTTGCGGTCCGACTGCGCCAGTGTCACCGACGGGACCCGCAGGCCCCTGGGCGCCGGTATCCCCTTTGGGGCCAGTTGCGCCATCAACACCGTCTGCGCCAGGAGGCCCCGCGTCACCGGTATCACCCTTGGGGCCAATCAATCCGCTATCCGGCCCAACCCACTCGCCGAATTCATTAATGACAAGGTCATCGGCGATGCTGATTGTGCGCGGTGTTATGTCGCCATTAACTTGTTCGGCTTCACGCGCCTGCAAGGCGTAGGGGACGCTACCGGTGGTAACCGCAAGGCGTGGCGTCATTTCGCTGTCGCCATCGATGGCCAGGCCCAGTTCTACCTGATCGCTGCCGAGTAAATCCTCGGGTAGCGGGTTGCTGGCGTCGTCGCCGAGAACCACGCTATAGCGGCCGTCTTCTGCGGTAATTACCTGGGTTTCAGTCCACAGTACCGCCCCGAGCCCCTGGGGGTCGGTGACTGTGCCGCCAGCGGTTTGATAGTCCGTGGTTCGCCCGGACATATCGTAAAGGGTAACCACCACATCAAAGGTACCGTGCAGGGGGCGCAGCGTGCTGATATCAGTGAGATACCCCTGCACGACCAGGCGGGAAGGAACCTCCGCATAAGCGGAAGGTGTTGAAAACGCGCAGAGAAACACCACTGCCGTCAGGCAATGGCGGAGTGATTGAAGCATCAGATTGTCCCCCAAGAGATGCAGAAGGTCAGGCCTTCTTTCGTCGTTGTGCATATATTAGGCAATTTATTGCCAAGCAAACAAGCTGTATCCGCTATTGCGCCTGCCTACTTTCCAGTATGCCGTCAATCTCAATTTTTTTTTGAGTTGCAGGTAGTATGACGGCCATTGGTTTTATTGCGCTGAGGATTGGCTATGAAAGCACCGGTTCGGGAGCTGATGGGTCTGTTTGATCTGGAGCAGCTGGAGAACAATTTGTTTCGCGGGCAGAGCGAGGCCAATGGCCAACGCAGTGTGTTTGGTGGCCTGGTGGCCGGGCAGGCGCTGCTGGCCGCCTCGCGGACGGTGGATGACACGCGGCAGGTCCATTCGCTGCATGCCTATTTTCTGCGCCCGGGGGACTTCAATATACCGATTGTCTATGACGTGGACCGTATCCGTGACGGCAAGAGTTTCACCACACGCCGGGTGAACGCGATCCAGCATGGCCGGCCGATTTTTTCTCTGGCGGTGTCTTACCAGGTGGCCGAGGAGGGCGTTTGCCACCAGGCGCCCATGCCGGACGTGCCGGGCCCGGAGGGGCTGGAAAATGATGAGGCGATTCGCATGAAGTTGGTGGATCGTTTACCTGAGCAGTACCGGCAGGATTTCCTGACCGAGCGCCCGGTGGAATTCCGCCCGGTAACGCCGAAAGATTCCATTTCTTCGGAGCCCAAGGCGCCGATCCGGGAAGTCTGGTTTCGGGTGGTGGATCGGGTAGATGCAGACCCCATGACCCAGCGTGCGCTGCTGGCCTATTGCTCGGATTTCGGCCTGATGGGCACCGCCATGCTGCCCCACGGGATGAATTTCTGGCAGCCCAATGTGCAGTGCGCCAGTATCGACCACGCCATGTGGTTCCATGAGGACTTCCGTATTGATGAATGGCTGCTGTATCGCAGTGATAGTCCTTTCGCAGGCGGTTCCCGTGGCCTGAACTTTGGTTCCATCTACCGCCAGGACGGCACTCTGGTGGCGTCGGTGGCCCAGGAAGGGCTGATGCGTTTGCACCCCTCTGACAGCCCGGCGGAATGACGCAGCTGATTGACCTGCTGGAAGAGGTACGCGCTTGCCGGCTGTGTGAGCCGCACCTGCCACTGGGGCCGCGGCCGGTGGTACAGGCCGGGGAGGGCGCTCGGTTATTGATTGTGGGCCAGGCGCCGGGGACCCGTGTTCATGAAACCGGTATCCCCTGGAATGACCCGTCCGGTGAGCGTTTACGAGACTGGCTGCAGATCAGCCCTGAAACGTTCTACGACGCGGACCAGGTGGCGATTGTGCCCATGGGGCTGTGCTACCCGGGGCGCGGAAAGGGCGGTGATCTGCCGCCGCGCCCGGAATGTGCCCCCCAATGGCACGACCGGTTGCTGGCGGAGTTGCCGAACCGGCGCCTGACGTTGCTGGTGGGGCAGTACGCCCAACGCTATTACCTGCCGCAGCGGGGTAAAACCCTCACCGACAATGTGCGGCATTTTGCCCGGGCGCTGGAGGCGGGGTTTTTCCCGTTGCCCCATCCCAGCCCCCGCAATCGCCTGTGGCTGCGCCAGCGGCCCTGGTTTAACGACGAGGTGGTGCCGGTGCTGCGTGAACAGGTTGCCACCGCTATGCAGGCACCGCCTGCGGGATGATAAGGCTGATGTATTAGCGGTTTGTTTCCGACAGGGCCGGCTCCCTGGGCTTGTAGCGCGCAATATCCCCGTAACCCGGGTGGATAAAGCCGCTTTTTGGCGCTATTATGCGCGCCCCGAACTCCACCACCGCAGGTGGGCCAGGAAGCAGGGCAATGACGCCGCTTTCCGCCGCCTGAACCCAAACTGAGAGGGCCATCTCCGTGAGCAAACTGGAAGACCATTTCGGACGCTGGAAAAACCGCGAAGAGATTGCAGAAGCCATGATCCCCATGATCGGCCGCCTGCATCGTGAAAAGAACGTTACCACGACCGTGTACAGCCGTTCCCTGGTCAACAAGTCTGTTATCCAGATTCTGAAGAGCCACCGTTTCGTCAAGCAGGTCGAGGACTCCGAGCTGTCTGTGGTCGATACCTTCCCGATTCTTCAGGAAGTGGTGAAGTCGGATCTCGGCCCTTGCCGTATTGATATCGGCAAACTGGCGGTGGAGTACAAGAAAGACAATCGCGGCTTGTCTATTGAAGACTACGTGCGCGAAGAGCTGGCAGAAGCGGTGAGCAGCAAGGTTGGCATGCCTGAGCGTACCGATGTGGTGCTGTACGGCTTCGGTCGTATCGGCCGAATTCTGGCCCGCCTGCTGATCGAAAAAGCCGGTTCCGGCGATGGCCTGCGCCTGAAGGCTATTGTGGTACGCGAGTCTGGCAAGGGTGATCTGCAGAAGCGCGCCAGCCTGCTGCGCCGTGACTCCGTTCATGGCCCGTTCGCCGGCACCATTGCCGTGGACGAAGAAGAGAACGCGATCATCGCCAATGGCAACTTCAT
>NZ_LWFX01001162.1:0-580 GCF_001635175.1 Alcanivorax sp. HI0083
ATACGTGCAGGAACGCAAACAGTTTGGTCAGGCCATTGGCGATTTCCAAACCGTGCAATTCACTCTGGCCGACATGGCCACGGAGTTAGTGGCGGCGCAGCAAATGGTCCGTCTGGCGGCCTGGAAACTGGATCAGAATCACAGCGATAAAAGCATGTTGTGCGCCATGGCAAAGCGTCTGGCAACGGACCTGTGTTTCAACGTCTGCAACCAGGCGCTGCAACTGCATGGCGGTTACGGTTATATCAGTGAGTACCCGCTGGAGCGTTACGTGCGCGATGCGCGGGTGCACCAGATTCTGGAAGGTACCAACGAAATCATGCGCGTGATTATCTCGCGTAATGTGCTGAAAGATTTGTCGTTTCTTTGAATAAAGGTGCCCAGTAGGCGCGGCGTTTGAGTCGCTAACTTGCTTGTGATGCGCGAACCAGATGTGATTCGTGACTCAAGCACCGCTGCTATAACCAAGCAATATGCGAGGGAGAGATAACAATGAAAATTGCTTTTTTCGGCGTTGGACATATGGGCGCCCCCATGGCGGTCAATTTGGTTAAGGCGGGGCACGAGGTAGTGGCCTTTG
>NZ_LWFX01001163.1:0-798 GCF_001635175.1 Alcanivorax sp. HI0083
CTTTGTCGCTAGGAAAGGGAGCCACCCTGACCGTTGCGGCAAAACACAACAGCTGCACCCTTCAGGCCACGCTGAGTACGCAAGGAGTTATTCAGAGGCTCCCTAATGCCCCGTTGGCGCTGGCGACACTGGCGAACAGCATGGCGATAAAGATGCCGACTAATTTACCCATCACGATTCCCTTCCCTGTTGTGTTTGTTACGGGATCAACAATCCCTGCCCTTTCCATTGCACGACTTTTCCCGGTTAGCCGCCATGCACAAACCGCAACAGTGTGGAGGCTTTTTGTTGCGCTTTGATATCAGCATGATGCCCTGATCGAACGCAATCAGGGCATCATGCTGACGGACAAAGGGACTACTGAGAATAGGTGGCAGAGCCGGTTTTGCGGCCGGACGAGCACAGGCATTCATAGTCAATGGAATCCAGCGTTTTACGGACCTTGCCGTTCCCCAGCGGCTCGCTCTTCATATAGCCCATCAAGTAATTCGGGTATGCCGAGGTGCCCGCCTGAATGGGCGTCGTGCCCTGCGGGCAACGCAATTTGGGGGCATTGTCCGATTCGAAGGCGCCCAGCACCTCACTGTAGGCCGGACGCGTGAACGGCCCCGCACAGACTTCATTCGCCGCCACCACCACCGGCGCGGTTTGCAACGCCACAATCAATACTGAAAACCCCATCCACTTTTTCATGTTGCTTCCCCTCTTCACGCCGGCCCATCCGGCTTATGGAGATAACATAGCGAGGCGGATCGAAAACGCTTACTGAAGCTGAAAGTCCTTTACCGGCAAGGGCGC
>NZ_LWFX01001164.1:0-2295 GCF_001635175.1 Alcanivorax sp. HI0083
CCAGCGCAACAGGTGCAGGGCTCGCGGCATATTACTGGCCCCGGCGCTGGTCGAGCCGCTCCGCCAGGGCGCTCAGGTCGTACCCGGCCTGTTCGGCGGTGGCGAGAATGCTGCCGTTGTCCTGCTCGGTGGCCTGGGTCAGCGCCCACAGGGTGGTGCTGCGCGTACCGGTGCGGCAGAAGGCCAGTACCGGTGTTTCGGCCAGGGATACGATGGCGTCGAAGCCGTCGATATCGGTTTCGGCAATGTTGGTGCCCACCACCGGTTGATGGGCGTAGGCAAGCCCGGCGGCTTCCGCGGCCACGGCCATTTCGTTGCTGCTGGGTTGGTCGGCGGCTTCCCCGTCGGGGCGGTTGTTGAGCACCATCTTGAAACCGGCAGCGGCAACGGCGGGCATGTCTTCTGGCAGCAATTGCGCAGATACGGACAGGTCGTCATTGAGTTTGTTGAAATCGGTCATGGTTCAGCCTTTTCTGGGAAATGGTTGTCGATGACGCGCTAGCTTACGCATTTGTGGCTCTGTCCTCATCCGTTGCCTGTTCGGCGCCGAGCGTGTTGAGCGGAATTTTCAGGTATTGGACGCCATTGTCTTCTGCTGCTGGGAGGTGGCCGGCGCGCATGTTGACCTGTACCGAGGGCAGAATCAGACGGGGCATCTCCAGGGTGGCATCGCGGGCTTCGCGCATGCTGACAAAGTCGTCTTCGCTGGTGCCTTCGTGGACATGGATGTTGTGCTGGCGCTGTTCGCCGACGGTGGTTTCCCAGATGAGTGACTGACGACTGTCCGGCAGATAGTCGTGGCAGAGGAACATGCGGGTCTGGTCTGGCAGCACCAGCAACTTTTGGATTGAGTGATACAGGGTTCGGGCATCGCCACCGGGGAAGTCGCAACGGGCGGTGCCGTAGTCGGGCATGAACAGGGTATCGCCCACGAAAACCGCATCGCCAATCACATGGCTCATGCAGGCCGGCGTGTGGCCAGGGGTGTGGATGGCGCGGGCGTCGATGCTGCCTACCTTGTAGTGCTCGCCGTCCTTGAAAAGGTGGTCGAACTGGCTGCCATCCCGGGCGAACTCTGTCCCGGCATTAAATACCTTGCCGAAGGTGTCCTGCACTGTGCAGATATGCTCGCCAATGGCCAGCTGGCCACCCACCTGCTGCTGGATCCACGGCGCTGCAGACAGGTGGTCCGCATGGACATGGGTTTCCAGTAACCAGTCCACCGTCAGATTGTTTTGCTTGATGTGATCAACAATGCGTTGCGCGCTGGAATGGCTGGTGCGCCCGGCATTGGCATTGTAATCCAGCACCGAGTCCACGATGGCGCAGTGACGGGTTGCCGGGTCGGCAACCACATAACTGACTGTGTTGGTGTCCTGGTCAAAAAAGGCGGTGACGTCGGGGCGCAGCATGGCTACCTCCAATAGCGGGATTTCATCATCCTTTTATAGGAGGTGCAGGGCTGAATGTCAATTTTGATATAAGCTTATATCAAAATGAAATATATTGGTTGTTACTTGTTCCTCAGCATGAATCCCAGCCCGATCAGCAGTCCCGAGAGTAGCAGCCAGGGCCACACGCCGGTGCTCATGAACGGGGTGATGCCGGTGCGTGGGTGGTATTCGCTGTAGAGCACATCACGGGTGAACTGGGGCAGGGCATCGATGACCTGGCCGTGGTGATCAATGACGGCGGTGACGCCGTTGTTGGTCCCCCGCAGCAGCCAGCGGCCGGTTTCTGCGGCGCGCATGCGGGCCATCTGGAAATGTTGCAGGGGGCCGGCAGAGGTACCGAACCAGGCATCGTTGCTGATGGTCAGCAGCACATCGGCATCATGGCTGCGGGTGGCCACCTGTTCCGGGTAGAGAATTTCGTAGCAAATAAACGGCGCCACGGTGTGGCCCAGGGCGGTCAGATTCGGTTGCTGTGGGCTGCCGGGTGTAAAGCCGGACATGGGCAAATCAAAGAACGGAATCAGCCCGCGGATCAGCGACTGCATGGGCACATATTCGCCGAACGGGACCAGCTTCTGTTTGTGGTAGACGCGCGGGTTGCCGTCACCGGGATCAAGCGGGATGGAGGCGATGCTGTTGTGGTAGGTCACGCCGCTATCGCTGGCCGCCCGCCAGGGAACGCCGGTGATGAAGCCGCCGTGGCGTTCGGCAATCTGTTGACCTTCCTGCTCCAGGAATCCGGATACGTTCTGGTAGAAATTGGTGAGCGCGGATTCCGGCCAGATTACCAGGGTGTCGGCGGGAATAGCCTGGGTCAGCTCCTGATAGATTTGCTGGGTCC
>NZ_LWFX01001165.1:0-2077 GCF_001635175.1 Alcanivorax sp. HI0083
GCCATGGGCATGTTGATTGAAGCACTGAAAGCCTAGCCGGTCGCCTGGGAACCTTCACCGCACCTCCGCTCCTCTCTGATAAGGTCAGGGTTTACCGTCAGCAAGGAGCCGCTTCGGTGCCAACCCCACGTCGCCCTTATCCACAGCATTACCTCTGCCTTGCCCTGCTACTGCCTGCCGCCCTGAGCGAGGCCAACCCGCTACACGGCAGCCTGCAGACGCAATGGCACAGCCGCTATGTGAGCGAAGGCCGCGACAACCTCGATGGCCACAGCCTGCATAGCCTTGGCGGCGACCTGACAAAAGACCACGGGGCCCTGGGGGTCTGGCAGGCCTGGGGCGCCGGCAGCAGCGGCTACCGGGAGAACAACCTGTTCGCGGAATACGCGCCGGGCATCGGCCGTTGGGAGCCGTACCTGAACGTGACTTACCTGCAGTTCCACGCAGACGACCCGGCACTGGACACCCCTGATGACGTGGAAGCGGGCTTCGGTATTGCCACCCATCTACGGCCCTGGCTGGCCCTGCGCGCAGACGGCACCTGGAGCAAGCAGGCCGACGGTGCTTTCTATGCGCTATCGCTGGTGGGGGAACAGCCGCTCTGGGCAACCGGCATCGCGCAGCTGCGGCTGACACAAGCCTATGATCAGGGTTACGCCAGCGAAGATTATGACGGCCCCAATCACCGCGAAGTGGGCGTGATGCTCACCTGGCACTGCCACCGGGCAGTCAACCTGTGGGCCGGCTGGCAGCACAGCTGGGCCGGAGAAGATGTGCGCCGCGATGGCGGTGGTGACCTCAGCTGGGGGCAGGTCGGGGTGATGGGTTACTTCTGAGCCCGCGCCAACCAGCGGTCCAGCGCATTGGCAAACCGCCCCTTGTCCTGGTTGGAGAAGCTGGCCGGGCCGCCGGTCTGCATCCCCGCCGAACGCATTTCTTCCATGAAATCACGCATATTCAGGCGTTCGCGCACGGTATCCTTGTCCAGCCAGTGACCACGGGGAGTCACCGCTTCCGCGCCTTTCTCCACCACTTCCGCCGCCAATGGTATGTCCTGGGTCACCACCAGGTCCCCGGCCTCACAGCGCTGCACGATTTCATTATCCGCCACGTCAAAGCCCTGCCCCACCTGAATGGAGCGGATCAACGGCGTACGCGGTACGGCGATATGCTGGTTCGCCACCAGGGTGCAGGGAACCTGCGCCCGCTGCGCAGCACGGAATAACACTTCTTTCACCGGACGCGGGCACGCGTCCGCATCAACCCAGATATGCACCATATAAACCAGTTGATAATTGACAGTGGACAGTTGACAGCTAAAACCCAGGAAGCCCCATAGCTCGACGCAACTCTTTGTTTTTCGCTGTCCATTGTCAACTATCAACTATCAACCATTCTGCTACCATGCCCACTCTCTTCCCATTGCCTCAGCTGCTTCAACACTCATGCCCCTGACCAATCCGCCGCTTTCGCTGTACATCCACACCCCCTGGTGCGTGCGCAAATGCCCCTATTGCGATTTCAACTCCCATGAGCGGGGCGAGATTCCGGAAGCTGCCTACCTGCAGGCTCTGCTTACCGATCTGGAACAGGATTTACCGCTGATCGGTGACCGTCCGGTGGAAACGGTGTTTATTGGCGGCGGCACCCCCAGCCTGATGTCCGCCGACTTTTACCGACAACTTTTCCAGGGTATTCGCCAGCGGCTGACCCTGCAGCCAGACGCCGAGATCACCCTGGAAGCCAACCCGGGCACCCTGGAAGCCGGCCGTTTCGAAGGCTTTCGCGCGGCAGGCATCAACCGCCTGTCTATCGGTGTCCAGAGTTTCAATAACACGCATCTGCAAGCGCTGGGGCGCATCCACGATGCCAGCGCCGCCATCGACGCCGCCCACCAGGCGCAAGCCGCCGGCTTCGACAATTTCAATCTGGATATCATGCATGCGCTGCCCGGGCAGAGCCACGCCCAGGCCCTGGACGATCTGCAGCAGGCCATCGCCCTGCAACCCACGCACCTGAGCTGGTACGAGCTGACCATCGAGCCCAATACCGTTTTCTACCGCGCGCCTCCGATCCA
>NZ_LWFX01001166.1:0-1185 GCF_001635175.1 Alcanivorax sp. HI0083
TGCCTTCATCAAGCCGGAACGGTGAAGGTCGTTGAAGCCTTCTTTTCGGCACTGGTCGGCAATTTCAATGGAGTTCCCTTCTTCCATAATGATGCGGGCAATGCCATCGGTGATTTTGACCACCTCATAGACCCCCACGCGCCCCTTGTACCCGTTTTTGCATTTTTCACAGCCTTGCGGCCCGTAAACAGTAAACCCGGTTGTGATGTCGTCTTCCGTGAAACCTATCTCAAGCAGAGATTGTTTCGGTATTTCCACAGCTGTTTTGCAGTGCTCACAAAGTCGCCGTGCGAGCCGCTGGGCAATAATCAGAATGACCGATGTGGCAATATTGAACGAGGGTACCCCCATATTGCGTAGGCGTGTCAGGGTTTCCGGTGCACTGTTGGTATGCAGGGTGGAAAGCACCAAGTGCCCGGTTTGCGCCGCTTTGACGGCAATATTCGCTGTTTCCAGATCCCGGATCTCACCTACCAGAATTACATCTGGATCCTGGCGCAGGAAAGCGCGAAGGGCAGAGGAGAACTCCATCCCCTGTTTGGGGTTGACGTTCACCTGGTTAACGCCTTCCAGGTTGATTTCTACCGGGTCTTCCGCCGTAGAAATATTGCGCTCTGGGGTGTTCAGGATATTCACCCCGGTATAGAGCGAGACGGTCTTCCCGGAACCGGTAGGCCCCGTGACAAGTATCATGCCTTGGGGTTTGTGCAGGGCGTCCAGATACATCTGTTTCTGGTTGTCTTCATAGCCCAGCGCTTCAATCCCCATTTTTGCGGATTCCGGGTCAAGAATCCGCAGTACAATCTTCTCCCCGAACAGGGTGGGGCAAGTGTTTACCCGGAAATCAATGGAGCGGGTTTTGGATATCTTCAGCTTCATGCGGCCGTCCTGCGGCACTCGGCGTTCGGAGATATCCATTCGCGACATGACCTTCAGACGAGCAGAAAGCTTGCTGGCAATGTTGATGGGGGGGGTGGAGACCGTTTGCAGGATGCCGTCTTGACGAAAGCGTACCCGATAGGATTTCTCATAAGGTTCAAAGTGCAAATCGGAGGCGCCACCTTTAATGGCATCCAGCAACAGCTTGTTGACGAAGCGTACAATGGGAGCGTCATCAGCTCCGGACTTGGTTTCATCGGTGGATTCTTCAGCTGCGCTGACGTTGAGGTCGTCGAGACCATCATC
>NZ_LWFX01001167.1:0-4454 GCF_001635175.1 Alcanivorax sp. HI0083
GTTGAACAGCGTTACCCCGCCTTCTGGCCCTATATTCAACTGATGCGCCTGGATCGCCCCATTGGCACCCTGTTGCTGTTGTGGCCGACCCTGTGGGCAGTGTGGATTGCCGGGGCGGGCACCCCCAGCCTGACCGTGATTGTGGTGTTCTTTCTGGGCGTGGTGATCATGCGCGCCGCCGGCTGCGTGATTAACGACTTTGCCGACCGGGATTTCGACGGCGATGTGGAGCGCACCAAAGGCCGTCCGCTGGCCACCGGAGCCATCAGTGCCAAGAAAGCCCTGGCGCTGTTCTGCGCTTTGGGCCTGCTGGCCTTTGTGCTGGTGCTGTTCCTCAATGAACTGACGTTCTGGCTGTCCTTCGGCGGGCTGGGGCTGGCGGTGCTGTACCCCTTCACCAAGCGCTTTACCTTTATGCCCCAGCTGTTCCTGGGCGCCGCCTTCAGTTGGGCGATCCCCATGGCGTTTGCCGCCGAAACCGGCGAGGTGCCGGAAATCGCCTGGCTGCTGTACGTGGCCAATGTGCTGTGGACCGTGGCCTACGACACCGAATACGCCATGTGCGACCGCGAAGACGACCTGAAGCTGGGCATCAAGAGCACCGCCATCCTGTTCGGCGATGCGGACCGTTTGATGATCGGCCTGCTGCAGGCCCTCACCCTGCTGGCCCTGATCATGGTCGGCCACCGGCTGGGCTTTAGCTGGCCCTGGTACGCCGGGCTGGTCGGCATGGCCCTGAGCTTTGCCTTCCAGCACAGCCTGATCCGCTACCGCGAACGCTGGCCCAGTTTCCACGCCTTCCTGAACAACCACTGGGCCGGGGCCTGCGTGTTTATCGGCCTGTATTTTCAGTATTTTTAGGAGACGCAACACGCTGCACGCGACACGCAACAACCCGAATTACCCCTGCAGGGAACGGGAAACCGCATCACTTCGCGCCGAGACGTTTCATCTGCGGCCTTCGGCCGAGCCATGCCGGACACCGTAGAAATCGCCTTCCATGGCTCGCGGCCCTCCACATTTCTGCCCTTTCGTACAAGCCCGGATCCGCGTTGTCGCATGTTGCTTGTTGCTTGTTGCGTCTCTATCTGTCATACGGATGTCATAAAAAGGCAATCTAATAGGGCAACATCCCGGGCAGCGCATGCGCGCCCATGACAGGCAAGGAAGGTAAGCCATGTCCCGAAACCGCATTTTGATTGTTGATGATGAGCCCGCCATCCGTGAGATGGTTGCCGTCGCCCTTGAACTGGCCGATTTCGATGTGCTCGAGGCGGAAAATGCCCAGCGCGGCCACGAAATCATTGTCGATGAACGCCCGGACCTGGTCCTGCTGGACTGGATGCTGCCATCCGTCACCGGCATCGAGCTGGCCCGCCGCCTGAAGCGCGATGACACCACCAATGAGGTGCCGATCATCATGCTGACCGCGAAAAGCGAGGAAGATAACAAGATCCAGGGGCTGGACGTGGGGGCCGATGACTACATCACCAAACCCTTCTCCACCCGCGAGCTGATCTCCCGCATCAAGGCGGTGCTACGCCGCGCCTCCAGTGTGGCAGCAGAAAAAGCCATTGAAGTGGAAGGGCTGTGCCTGGACCCGGTCAGCCACCGCATCAGCGCCAACGACTACCCGGTGGACATGGGCCCCACCGAGTACCGTCTGCTGGAGTTCTTCATGAGCCACCAGGAGCGCGCCTATTCCCGCACTCAGCTGCTGGACCAGGTATGGGGTGCCAACGTGTACGTGGAAGACCGTACTATCGACGTGCATATCCGACGCTTGCGCAAGGCCCTGGCGCCGTTCGATTACGACCGCTTTATCCAGACGGTACGCGGCACCGGTTACCGGTTTTCGGTAAAATCCGCCAAGGCGGGCTGAGACAGCGGGCGCTCGGCTGCCTATACTGAAGCCCCATTGCCGGGTGCAAACCCGGCAACCTGCGAACCCGGTAGCGAATCGCGGTGACTGACGCATGAAAGCCAGCCTGGCCAAGGAAGTAAATCGCATTGCCGGCCTGATTTTTCTGGCCGCCCTCGGCGCCTTGGCGGTGGGCCATATCTGGCCACTGCTGGTGGGGCTGGTGGGGTATATTTTCTGGAGTACCCGCCAACTGTTTGCCCTGTACAGCTGGCTGGTGCGCGACGACCACACCGAACCACCGGACAGCATCGGCCTGTGGGGCGAGTTCTATACCCGCCTTGAGCACCTGTTCCAGAAAGAGCGCCGCGCCCAGGAAAATTTGCAGAGCATTATTCATCGCGCCCAGCAATCGGTGAACGCCCTGGACGATGTGGTTATTCTGATCGACCAGCACGGTTACCTGGAGTACTGGAACCATTCCGCCGAGCGCGCCATGGGGTTCAATGCCAGCCAGGATCTGGGCCAGCCGCTGACGAACCTGGTCCGCCATCCCCGGTTTACCGATTACCTGAACAAAGGTGACTTCGACGAGGCACTGGAAATTCCCTCGCCGGTGGACGACAACCGCATCCTCCAGTTCCGCGTCACCGAATTCGGTGTCGGCGAACAATTACTGATGGCCCGGGACGTGACCCGCCTGCATCACCTGGAACAGATGCGCAAAGACTTCGTGGCCAACGTAAGCCACGAACTGAAAACACCGCTCACCGTGCTCAAGGGTTACCTGGAAACCCTGCTCGACACCATTCCTGATGAACAGGCCCGTCTGCGCCGGGCACTGGTGCAAATGGACAACCAGTCCAACCGCATGGAGGCCCTGGTGGCCGACCTGTTGCTGTTGGCCCGGCTGGAAGGCACCGAAGCCGACAGCGTGCGCCAGGCGGTGCCAGTGCACGGCATGCTCAACCGCATGAAAGACAATGCGCTGGCCATCAGCAGCGACAAGCATCACCACATCGAGTTGGATGTCCCCGTCGACGCCCGGCTGATCGCCAACCCCGCCGAGCTGGAAAGCGCCTTCGGCAACCTGATTACCAACGCGGTGAAATACACCCCGGCCGAAGGCACCATCCGCATCCGCTGGTGGCAGGATGCCCAGGGCGCGCACCTGTCTGTCACCGACAACGGCATCGGCATCGACCCGGCCCATATTCCCCGGCTGACGGAACGCTTCTATCGCCCGGACAACAGTCGCGTCACCCAGACCGGCGGCACCGGCCTGGGGCTGGCCATCGTCAAACACGTGATGATCCGCCACAACGGCCGCCTGGGAATCACCAGCGAGCTCAGCAAGGGCAGCACCTTTACCTGTCATTTCCCGGCAGACCGGCTGGTAAACAAGCCCACAGCGGTGGCGGGGTAAAACACTGCAGGAGTGCCTCTTGAGGGACGAACCGGGCGTAGCGAGTCTACAGAATCGCCGCCCGCAGCGACCTGCTCTTAAACAGAGGCGGCGAGTTCTGTCCCTTTCCCATTTACTCACGGATTCGCGCCTCAAGAGGCACTCCTGCAGCGGCCCTGTAGAAATTTTGTACCGCGTCTCCATCTGCACAGAGCATGAGCGAAATTTATGAAAAGAATCTGCGTCTATTGCGGTTCCAGCCCCGGCAACAATCCGGCCTACATTCAGGCTGCCGAAGCGCTGGCCGATGAACTGGTGCGCCGCAATATCGGCCTGGTCTACGGCGGCGCCAGCGTCGGCGTGATGGGCGCCATTGCCAACGCGGTGATGCGCCAGGGGGGCGAGGTCATTGGCATCATCCCCCATGCGCTGATGCGTCGGGAAATCGGCAACGATCACCTGAGCGAATTGCAGATAGTCGATTCCATGCACGAACGCAAAGCGGCCATGGCGGACCAGTCCGATGGGTTTATTGCCTTGCCCGGTGGCATGGGTACGCTGGAAGAAATTTTTGAAATTCTTACCTGGGCACAGCTGGGCTTTCACCAAAAACCCTGCGCCTTGCTCAACGTGAACCACTATTACGATTCCCTCCAGACGTTCCTGCTACATAGCGTACAAGAGGGCTTTCTGAGCAAGGACCACCACCGCCTCCTGCAAGTACACGACGACCCGGTGGCACTGCTGGATCATTTCCGGGATTTCGCTCCCGCGCCCATGGATAAATGGCTCGACAGGCAATCCCAGCTGTAACAATAAAAATGTGAAAGATGATCAAATAGACAATCTGTTCCAAGCCAGAGCAGAGATCAACGCGTTACGGTGATATGGACAGTGTGATCACACACCAACCATGGACGAGGTAACCATTATGCTTGGATGGGCTCTGACATTTCTTATCGTGGCAATTATTGCCGGCGTGCTCGGCTTTGGCGGTATCGCCTCCGGCGCGGCGTCCATTGCCAAAATTATTTTCTTCATTTTCCTGGTCTTGCTGGTCGTCAGCCTGGTGGCCAATGCGGTGAGAGGCCGCGGCCCAAAAATCTGACCACCGCATCACCGCAGGGCTATGGCCAAGCCATAGCCCTCCACTTTCATGTTCTGACATCTGGTCGCCGTTAATCGACA
>NZ_LWFX01001168.1:0-4596 GCF_001635175.1 Alcanivorax sp. HI0083
ATCCAGTCGTGGGTTCTGTCGACCCAGCCAGCCTCCCCGGAAAGGTGGCCACACGGGTTCGAATGAAAGACCCTTGAGGGCCCGTCAGAGGGTGATTCTGGGACCCCCTGCCCCTTCTGAACGGAAGCGGCAGCCTCTTCCGGCTTGTCTTGCCAGGATCCCTCCGGACCATCCTGGGCATAACCCGGCAATGGCAGCCCGAATGCCAAAAGCACCAGCAACAGGGGCAACCAACATCTTTCCATAGTCCGCATTGCTGCAGCATAACTGCATGGAATCATTTGCGGAATCCTGCAGTGACAAACGGCCATTTGACCGAAACGGACACGGGACAAGGCGTTTACCTTTGGGTAGCATGCCCGTTTACGTTGACTGAATGAATCGCGCTATGACCATTTGGCACAAGATCCGGGCCACACTCGCCCTGACAGGCATGCTGATCAACACCCTGCTTCTCTGCCTTCCACTTTACGCTTTCGCCCTGCTGCGACTGGTGCTTCGATTTGAGAAGGCACAAGTCATCCTGTCACGAATCCTGGTGGTCATTGCGGAAACCTGGATTGGCAACAACAACGCCATTATTGCCCTGGCCAGCCAGATCAAATGGCGCATCAGTGGCATGGACACGCTGAGCAAGGATCAATGGTACCTGGTGACCTGCAACCACCAGTCCTGGGCGGACATTCTGGTACTGCAGCGCATTTCCAATCGCCGCATCCCTTTTCTCAAGTTTTTCCTGAAGCAGGAACTGATCAAGGTTCCCCTGCTGGGGCTGGCCTGGTGGGCCCTGGATTTCCCATTCATGAAGCGTTACAGCAAAGCCGAACTGGAAAAGACCCCCTCACTGAAAGGCAAAGACCTGGAAACCACCCGCAAAGCCTGTGAGAAATTCGCCTACTTCCCCACCTCGGTGATGAATTTCTTTGAAGGCACCCGCTTTGACGCGCAAAAGCACGCCAAACAAGGCTCGCCATATCGCCACCTGCTCAAACCCAAGGCCGGTGGTGCTGCCTTTACCCTTAACGCCATGTCCGGGCATTTGCGAAATCTGCTTGATGTGACCATTATCTATCCCCCGGGCACGCCTCGCTCGCTGATGGCCTTTCTTGGTGGCGCCATGGGCGAGGTGGAAGTTGTTGTGCAGCAACGGGTTATTCCTGCCTGGGCCTCAGAGGGCAACTACGAAGACGACGCGGAGTTCCGCGCCCGTTTTCAGCAATGGATTGGCGAACTCTGGGCGGACAAGGATGCATTGCTGGACAAAAAGAACGCAACACGCAACGCGCAACACGCCACACGCTAATTTTCTGCCAATGGGGTTTCGTTCACCCGCATGCAAGCGTGGAGAGTGTTGCGTGCGGACGCATTTGGAACCTTGTTATGTTTGGCCGATTTCTGAAACCCCGCTGGCAACACGCCAACCCCGATATTCGTCTCAAAGCCGTTGAGCAACTGGACCTCTGTGATGACGCGACCCTGCTGAATCAGCTGGCGCGCGGTGATGCCAGCGCCCTGGTGCGCGCCGCTGCCACCAGCCGACTCACCGATTTTGCGGCCCTGGATGAAGTGCACCAACGTGACGAAGCGCCCTCCGTTCGCGAGGCCGCCTCCATGCGCATCATGGCCCTGCTGGCAGGCACTACCGATGATGCCCCCAACAGCGACACCCGCCTGCGCCTGATTCGGCTCACCGGCAATGAAAATGTGCTTGCCCATGTGGCCAGCCACAGCCCGGACATGCACAGCCGCATGGCAGCCATTGAGCGGCTCAAGGATGAAGGCGTGCTATATCAGCTGGCTCTGGATGCTCCCACCGAAGCACTGCGTGTTGCCTCTGTGCAGAACATCGCCTCCCTTTCGCTGCTGAAGCGTTTAGGCAAGGAGGGTCGTGACAAGCGCGTCACTCGCCTGGCGCGCGACCAGGCCCGGGCGCTCCAGCAACAACAGCAACAGAGTGAACGGGAAACCGCCAAGGTCTACCACCTCGCCGATCGGCTTGAACAGCATGCTCGCCGTCGTGTGGACGCCCTGTATGGGCCGCAGCTGGAACAGCTTGAGCAACAGTGGCAGCAACTGACACGACAGGCGACCCCGGATTTGGCTTCCCGCGTTCAGCAAGCCCTTCACCAGTGCCGCACGCAGCTCACCGAATTGCAAGAGCAAACCCGGCAACAGGCGCTGGCAGAGACCGCAAAAGCTGAGCGCGAAGCGGCAGCGCACAGCCTGTATCAGCTATTGAGCCAGGCGACCCCGGAAACCTGGGATCATCAGCTAGGCGAAATGCGCTCCGCATTAGCCACCCAGCAACGCCGCTGGGACAGCGCCGATGAGCAATCGCAGGCCCAGGATGAAGACCGGCTGGCTTTCACTGACCTGGTAACTGCATTTCAACAGCTGCTTACCCTGGCCGCCGATATCAATGCAGCAGACTCACCGGCCACACTCGCCGAGCTGGCCGACCGCTGGCCAGGGGAATATCAGCCTCCCTCTGCATTGTTGGCGCTGCGTAAACGGGAAGCCGAAACCTCCGATGCGCAAACGTCCGCACAGAACCGCCCGGCACCAGCCTCACAGCCCCATCGCGGCTTGCTGGTCGCCCTGAAGCGAGAGCTGCGCCAGGGCAATCTGCGCCATGCCAATCGGCTCTGGCACAAAGCCCAGTCGATCATCGAAAGCGACGGAGACACCGGGTTGGACGCAGAGCTCACCAAGCTCGCTCCGCGCCGTGCAGAGTTGCAGGACTGGCACCGTTTTGCTGCTGAACCGAAGAAAGTGGCGTTATGCGAACGCATGGAAGCGCTTAAAGACACCACCATGGATGCCCCGGAACTGGCCACCGCCATTCAGGCGCTCCATGATGAATGGCGCGCGCTGATGAGTTCGGACCAGGGCGAGGATCAGGCGTTGTGGACGCGTTTTAAAGAGGCATCCGACCAGGCCTACCAGCCCTGCCATGCGCACTTTGCCGAACTGGACGCCATCAAGGCAGGTAATTTGGAAAAGCGCCGGGCACTGTGCCAGCAACTGGAAGACTTTGTCACCGCTCAGAACTGGGAAACCGCTGATTGGCATGGTGTCTGGCAAATTCGCCAGCAGGCCCCGAAAGACTGGAAAACCCTGCACCCGATCCGGTTCACCGACGCCCGGGATGTGCAGAAACGGTTTTCCTCCCTGCTCACCCAGCTCGACGAGCAGCTGAATCGTTACATTGAAAAAGCCGAGAGCGAGCGAAAACAATTGCTGGACCAGGCCCGTGCATTGCTGGAACTGGACGATGCCCAGCACGCCACACGCGAAGCGCAAGCCATCCAGAAACGCTGGCGGCAATCCGCCTGGTTACCGCCCGGCCAGCACCGCACATGGCAAAAACCGTTTCGCAAAACCATGGATGCCCTGTTCGATGCCCGCAACCGGGATATTGCCGCCCGGCGCGAGCAACAGGAGCAAGCGAGCCAGATGCTGACCACGCACATTGATGCGCTGGAGGTATCACTGACGCAACCGTTTAGCGCTGACACAGCGAACAGTCTACGCAGCGCGGCTGCAGCCGTGGACGAGCACCTGGATGGCAATCAGCCCCAGCCGCTGGTTCGCAAAGCACAGCAACTGAAGCGGCGCGCCAGCGAGCGACTTCAGCAACTCAGTCGTTGGCAGCAGTGGCAGCAGCTCCGTGACGCCGTTGTGGCCCTGACGGAAAGTGTCGAATCCGCTGACCAACCAGAAAGTGGTGCGAATACTGACTCCGCTCTTACCCTGGCCGTGGCCTTTGAGGCCCTGGCCGGTGTGCCCAGCCCGGAACCGGAGCGCCAGCGCCGCTTGCAATGGCAGCTAGAGCAACTACCCAGTGTCATGAAGCAGCAACAGTTTGACGCCCGCGAGGAAATGCAGCGGCTTCTCAAACAGCACCAAACACCGGTGCCTGCCGCAGTGAAAGCGCGCCTGGACAGCGCCATTGCCGTTCTCGAACCCGGCAATGCGTAATCTGCTCTCGCGATTCACGCGCTCACCGAAAGGTCTGCAATGGTTTCTGAACCTGTACGGGCCCTACCTGGGCGCCGGTGTTCGTGTGGACTACCTGGCAGACGACTTCCGCGAACTGAATGTCTCCATGGGGCTGCACTGGTACAACCGGAACTATGTAGGAACCCATTTCGGCGGCAGCCTCTATTCCATGGTGGACCCGTTCTACATGCTGATGGTGATGACCGTGCTTGGGCGCGATTATGTGGTCTGGGACAAGGCAGCGGATATAGAATTTGTCCGGCCCGGCAAGGGCCGGGTCTTCGCCCATTTTCAGCTCACCGATGCCATGATCGACGATATCCGCGCGAACACCGATGGGGGAGAAAAATACCTGCCGTGCTGGCCGGTTGAAATCGTGGATGGCGATGGAAACCGCGTGGCGGTGGTCAACAAGACGCTCTACATCCGCCGTAAACCCGCGTAGCGCCTTTCTCTACCGGAGCACCGGTTTTACTGCCCGAAACCGGAGCTGTTTTCCAGAAAGCTGAGCTCCTCAGCCGTGCTGTCCCGCCCCAGCGCGCGGTTGCGGTGCGGAAAGCGACCAAATTGCTGAACGATTTGCAGATGCTCCCG
>NZ_LWFX01001169.1:0-4602 GCF_001635175.1 Alcanivorax sp. HI0083
TCTGCGCCCCCTGCCCCGGCGCCCCCAGCAAGGCCAGGTAGTGATCGATGGCCTCGGCGTGGTCGTCGTTCATGTGGCCAACCATGGCCTGTTCACGGGCCAGGTCCCAGCCCCACGGCTGCACCAGCGCTTCGGCATTCAACCAGGTCGCCCGGGCAAAACCTGGTATCCAGCGCGCCGTCTTCGGGCGCAACGCGAGAAAATGAAAATCCAGCTGGAGGTACTCGCGGGCGTGAGGAAACACCTGAAAGTAACGCTCCCCCTCGGTCGGGGGCACAGCCACCACCTCGCCGGACACGGTCAACCGCATGGCCGCCTGCCAGTCGCTGTGCTGTTGCTCCACCCACACCAGTGATGCCGCCGGGTTGGCCGCCAGGTTCACACTATGCGCCGCCAGCGCACTGACCAGCATCAACAGGCGCCCTTCATGGTCCGGGACCACATTGACGGCAGACGCAAACGGCGCGCCCTCATCGTCCACGGTGGCCAGTGCCGCATGGCTGTGCTGATAGATAAACGACTGGGCTTCTGCTTCCTGATGCATATGGGGTCCTGCTCTCCTTTTCCAGCTTCCCGTTTTACGGCGGGCCTGAGCAATCCGGTCATTGGCCTGCCCGCTGCACCTCACCATAATCCGTTGCAACGTGAACCGACAGTGTAAGGAATCACCATGGAACTGAACCAGAAAGTGATTGTTGTGACCGGCGCCGGCCGTGGCCTGGGTCGTGGCATCGCCACCTTTTTTGCCGGCAAAGGCGCCAGAGTGGCCTGTGTGGACCTGAGTCAGGAAGACCTGGACGCCACCGTGACCGCCTGTGAAGCCGCTGGCGGCGAAGCCCGCGCCTACCTGGCCAATGTGGCCAAAGAAGAAGAGGTGGAAGCCCTGTTCAACAATGTGGTTGCCGATTTCGGCGCCCTGCACGGCCTGGTCAACAACGCAGGCATCACCCGTGATGGCTTGCTGATCAAGGCCAAAGACGGAGAGCTGGTCAGCAAGATGAGCCTGCAACAGTGGCAGGCCGTGATCGACGTAAACCTGACCGGGGTGTTCCTGTGTGGCCGTGAGGCCGCCGCCAAGATGGTCGAAACCGGCGCCGAGGAAGGCGTGATCGTCAACATTTCCTCCCTGGCCCGCCAGGGCAGCTTCGGCCAGAGCAACTACTCCGCCGCCAAATCCGGCGTGGCCGCCATGGCCGAGGTATGGGCGAAAGAACTGGCCCGCTACAACATTCGCACCGGGGCGGTGGCGCCGGGCACCATCAACACCGACATGTTGGCCGCCATGAAACCGGAAGCCCGCGAGCGCCTGGTACAGGCGGTGCCCCTCAAACGTCTGGGCGAAGCCGAGCACATTGCCCGCAGCGTGGCCTTTATTTTCGAGACCGACTATTTCACCGGTCGCTGCATCGATATGGACGGCGGGCTGCGATAACAACGCCGGACGCTCAATGCCTAACGCACGATGCTACAACCCAGAAGAGGAAATCGGCTGGCACCGGTTTCCTCTTTTTATTGTGCTCTGCGTTTTTCCTTGCAGCTGGAAGCTAGCCACTGGAAGCTACCTTTCATGAACCCTGAATTCCGAGATGCCGTTTACCAGATCGTCGCCGCTATTCCCCCCGGATACGTCAGCAGTTATGGCGCCGTGGCAAAACAGGCGGGCTTTCCCCGTCATGCCCGTTTTGTTGGCCGTCTGATGAGCCAGCTCCCCAAGGACACCCGCCTGCCCTGGCACCGGGTGTTGCGCGCCGATGGCTGTATTGCCCTGGCTGGCACCCCCTCGGGGGAGATTCAGACACAACGGCTACGCGATGAAAATATTCCGGTGCTGGGCGACCGCGTGCCCAGACAGTATTTCCTGTAGCAGGCTGTTGAACCCACATCGCCCCCTGCGAACAAAGTGTCTATGATGAGCCTTTCGCCAATCGGCAATACCCGTTAAGAGTCCTATGCCCCCACAATCAACCAGCTGGCAGCAATCCCTGAAAGCCTTCCTGCACCCCCGTGTGGCCACCATGTTCTTTTACGGGTTTTCGGCGGGCATTCCGTTGCTGCTGATTTTCTCGTCGTTATCGCTATGGTTGCGCGAAGCAGGCATAGACCGCTCCACGGTGACCTACTTCAGCTGGGCGGCACTGGCCTACTCATTCAAGTTCCTCTGGGCGCCACTGATTGACCGCTTGCCGGTGCCAGCGTTGACCCGCTGGCTGGGCCGGCGGCGAGCCTGGTTACTGGTGGCACAACTGGCCGTCGCCGCCGCCATTTTCAGTATCTCCCTGGTCGACCCCACCCAGCCCGGCGCGCTAAACCTAATGGCCTTTGCGGTGGTGTTGCTCGGTTTCACCGCCGCCACCCAGGATATCGTTATCGATGCCTACCGGATTGAATCCGCCGGGGCAAAATTACAGGCGATGATGTCCTCGTCCTATATCGCCGGCTACCGAATCGGCATGCTCACCTCCGGAGCCGGCTCACTGGTACTGGCCAGCTGGCTGGGCTCCACCAGCGAGTCCTACAGCTACGCCGCCTGGCAAAGCACCTATGCCATCATGGCGCTAACCATGCTGGTCGGGGCCGTCACCACCCTGATCATTCGCGAACCGGAAAACCACCGGCCCTCCAACGCGCAGTACACCAGCCGCCAGTACCTCAAGTTCCTGACCCTGTTTGTGGCCGGTATCGCCGCCTTTGTGAGCGTCTACGTATTCACTGCCGAGTCCGCCGCCACGCTCCGTCAGACACTCACTGACGCGGTGAATAACGGAGCCTTGTCCGGTCTGGTGGTGGAAACCCTGCGTCTGGCCCTGGCGATAACGCTGGTGGCCGCCCTGATCAAGCTACTCTCCCTGACCCCGCTATATGACAAGCAGCTGGTACAGGAAAGTTATCTCGACCCGGTAAAAGATTTTTTCCAGCGCTATGGCAAACGCCTGGCATTGTTGCTGCTGGTTTTCGTGGGGTTTTATCGCGTTTCCGATATTGTGCTGGGAGTGATTTCCAACGTCTTTTTTGAAGACATGGGCTTCACCAAGAACGAGATTGCCGGCGTGGTAAAAACCTTTGGGCTATTCATGACCATTGCCGGCGGCTTTCTGGGCGGGCTGCTGGCCATGCGTCACGGCGTGATCCGGGTGCTTTACCTGGGGGCGTTCCTGACCGTGGCCACCAACCTGTTGTTCCTGTGGCTGGCCTATGCGGGCCACGACATCCGCATCCTCTATGCGGTGATCTCCGCCGACAACCTCACCGCCGGGCTGGCCAGCGCCGCCTTTGTGGCGTTCCTGTCGCAGCTTACCAATGTCTCCTTCACCGCCGTGCAATACGCCATCTTCAGCTCGCTGATGACGCTGTTACCCAAAACCATCGGCGGCTACTCCGGCAGCATGGTGGACAACCTGGGCTACCCGGGCTTTTTCCTGCTCGCCAGCCTGATGGGCGTACCGGTGCTGGGCCTGATCTACCTGATCCAGCGCCACAGCGCTTTCCGGGACTGAGGTCCAGGCCCGGAACCACGAAAGATCGACCTGTTCACAGTATACTTTTCAATCAATTCACAAACCGGCTATAGTCGAGACTTACAAAAAACAACAAGAAAGCCAATGAACGTCTCCGAACTCGACATACTGGTTGTGGACGATGCCCGTTTTTCCGCCGCCGTGGTCAACCGCACTCTGGCCACCGCCGGCTATACCCGCATCCGTCATGCCCACAGCGCTCACGATGCCCTTGGCCAGCTGGCCGAGAAACCCGCCGACCTGGTCGTGGCAGACTGGTTGATGCCCGGCATGGACGGCCTGGAGCTGACCCGCCGTATCCGCCAGAACGACGAAGCCAACAACCGCTATACCTATGTGCTGCTACTCACCGCCCGCGAAGGGGTGGACGCCCTGCAACAGGCCTTTGATCAGGGCGTGGACGATTTTGTCTCCAAATCTGCCATGACCGAACAGCTGCAACACCGGGTGATGGCCGCAGACCGCATTATCCAGCGCCACAACCGGGTGCAGACCGACTACCAGCGCATGCTGACGGTGAACCGCCAGCTCAAACGTCAGGCCCTGATCGACCCGCTCACCGGGTTTGGTAATCGCCAGGATGCCTTGCGCGCGCTGGACAGCACACTTAAACACGCCCAGAAACGCGGCGGCGCCGCCTGCATGCTGCTGATGCGCCTGGAAGACTTCGAGCTACAACAACGCCAGCGCGGCAACAAGGTCATGCAACAAGGCGTCCTCGCCTTCAGTCGGCGCCTGCGCCAATCGGTCCGCCCCATGGATCACCTGTGCCGCCTGCAGCAGGATCACTTCGCACTGATCACCTATCAGCCACAGCTGAGCCACTGCGACCCCACCAGTTTCCGGCGTCTATACGACAACCTGAACCACCGCGCCTACCAGACCGCGGCGGGCTTTCTCAGCCTGCAAGTCAGCATTGCGCTGGCCGCATCCGCCGGCAACAACAGCGCAGACGGCATGCTGGAGCAGGCAGCGCTGGAACTGGAGCAGGCCCTGGCGGAAAAACGGATCGTCTCCGCTGCAGCGAGCGCCTGACATACCAGGCGACCGGAGACACACACGCTGAGAAAAACGCTCCATTTAATGC
>NZ_LWFX01001170.1:0-3515 GCF_001635175.1 Alcanivorax sp. HI0083
ACATCGGTGGGGTGTCCTGTTGGTTTGATGTGGGCCACAATCTGCCGGCGGTGCAACGCTTTCTGCAGCAGCTGCCGCCCTGTACCGGGACCCGGCATCTGGTGTTCGGTATGATGGTCGATAAACCTGTTGATGCGGTGATTGGGCTATTTAACGGCATGGCTGTCCAGTGGTACCTGGCGGCACCGCAGATTCCCCGTGCGGCACCGACGGCAAGATTGCGAGAGGGACTGCCTGACACGGCGCAGTACCAGGAATATGCCAGTGTGGCGGCGGCTACTCGCGCCGCGCTGGGTGCGGCTGGTGGTGAGGACCAGGTGGTCGTCTTTGGTTCCTTTTATACCGTGGCAGAAGCTCGCGAGCAGGCGCAGTAACGGCGGTGCTAGTGAATGCTGAATGGAGAAACCGGTGGATAATCGAGCGCGTCAGCGCATTGTGGGCATTGTACTGTTACTGATTCTGGCTGGGGCGCTGGCACCATTCCTGTTCCGTACTCCTGAGCAGGTGCGCAATGCGTTAGATATGCGTATCCCCGAGCCGCCGGAACACAAAACCGTGCTGGTTGAACCTGTAGTGCCGCAGGAGCGCCTGGACACGGCGGACGAGCGCATTGTCACTGACCGCCAGGCAATCCGGGATGCTGCCGAGCAGCAGCTGAACGATGAGGACGCGAAAACCGTTCCGAAAGAGCCGGAGCCAGTGACGCCGGTGAAGGAAAATGCGCCGGTACCGCCACCGGAAGAACCTGTGACACCGCCCCAGATCGACCCCGCCGATGGCCCAGTGCTGGCCGGCTTCGTGGTGCAGACCGGCAGTTATTCCGATGCGGATAATGCCAGCGGCATGGTCGATAAACTCAAAGACGCGGGTTATCGGGCATATATACAGACCGACAGTCATGAAGGGAAAGTGGTGCATCGGGTCATGGTCGGGCCGGAAATTCGCAAGGACGATGCCGAGTCCACCCGGCAGAAGCTGGCCGATGACGAGCGTTTCAAGCTCAAGGGGCTGGTGCGGATTTACGTGCCCTGACTGCCGGCGGTGCTTGCGGTTGTGTCCTGATTGCGATGGTGTCCAATGCAGCAGCAAAACCTGGCATGCATGGGCAAGCGGGTTCGCCTCTGATAAACTGCGCCGTCTGTATTTGCAGGGTGCCATGTCCGCCTTCTCCTGGTCCGGCATTGCCCTTTTTCAGCCTTAACCCGCCGGCGAGAGCACGCTTTACATGAATCTGGCAGACGGCATCATTCTGTTTGTTATCGCAGTCTCCGCACTTCTGAGTGTGCGCCGGGGATTTACCCGCGAAGCCTTTTCGTTGCTCACTTGGGTAGCGGCCTTTATTATCGCGCGCCTGTTCAGCCCGGCCCTGGACCTTCTTCTCCAGGACCAGATCACTACCCCCAGCCTGCGGGCCGTTGTCGCTTTCGGCAGCTTGTTTGTCCTGACGTTGGCGGTGGGCGCCCTCATTAGCCATTTGCTCGGTGAACTGATCCGCGTCACTGGCCTGAGCAGTACAGATCGATTGATGGGTATGGTGTTCGGCGCCCTGCGAGGGGTCTTGCTGATGGTCGTACTGGTTGCCCTGGGTCGGCATCTATTTGCCGCTGACCCCTGGTGGCACGATTCCACCCTGGTTCCCCATCTGGTGATGATGGAAGCATGGACCCGGGACGTGGGCGAGAGCCTTCTCGCCTTTATCATGAATGTAAGCGGCAGCTAGAGGTAAGTACCATGTGCGGCATTGTGGGTATTGTCGGTCATAGCCATGTGAACCAGGGGATCTACGATGCCCTGACCGTTCTCCAGCATCGTGGCCAGGATGCGGCTGGTATCGTGACCTGCGACGGTGATCGTCTCTACCTGCGCAAGGATAACGGCATGGTGCGCGATGTATTCCGCACCCGCCATATGCGCCGGCTGGTCGGTAACATGGGGATTGGCCATGTGCGCTATCCCACGGCAGGCAGCTCCAGTTCGGCGGAAGCCCAGCCGTTCTATGTGAACTCCCCCTACGGCATTACGCTGGCCCACAACGGCAACCTGACGAATGCGGAAGCTCTGGCCGAGCATATCTTTCGTGCCGACCTGCGCCACATCAACACCACCTCCGATTCCGAAGTCCTGCTGAACGTGTTTGCCCACGAGTTACAAAGCCGCGGCAAGTTGCAGCCGGAGCCGGAAGATATCTTTGATGCGGTGGCCGCAGTCCATCAACGAGTGGAAGGGGCCTACGCGGTGGTGGCCATGATTACCGGTTACGGCATTTTGGCTTTCCGCGACCCCCATGGTATTCGCCCGGTGTGCTTTGGCCGCAAGGACACCCCCAACGGCCCGGAATACATGGTGGCTTCCGAGTCTGTGGCTTTGTCTTCCCTGGGTTTCCACGTGGAGCGTGATCTGGCCCCCGGCGAAGCGATTTACATCACCGCTGATGGGGAGATGCACACCCGCCAGTGTGCACAATCCCCGAGCCTGCATCCGTGTATTTTTGAGCAGGTTTATCTGGCGCGACCGGATTCCATTATCGATGGCATCTCCGTGTACAAGGCGCGCCTGCGCATGGGCGAAAAACTGGCCGAGAAAGTGGAGCGTGAATGGCCGGACCACGATATCGATGTGGTCATTCCCATTCCCGACACCAGCCGCACGTCCGCCTTGCAGATGGCCAATCATCTGGGCGTGAAATACCGTGAAGGCTTTATCAAGAACCGGTATATCGGTCGTACCTTCATTATGCCGGGCCAGCAACAGCGCAAGAAATCGGTGCGCCAGAAACTCAACGCCATCGAACTGGAATTCCAGGGCAAGAACGTATTGCTGGTGGATGATTCCATCGTGCGCGGTACCACCTGCAACGAAATTATCCAGATGGCTCGGGAAGCCGGCGCCCGCAAGGTGTATTTCGCCTCCGCGGCACCTGCAGTGAAATACCCGAACGTTTACGGCATTGATATGCCGGTGGCCCAGGAACTGATCGCCCACGGCCGTACCACTGATGAAATCGGTGAGCTGATTGGCGCTGACCGGTTGATCTATCAGGATCTGGATGATCTGGTGGAAACCTGTCAGGAGGGCAATCCGAATGTGGCGTCCTTCGATTGCTCGGTGTTCAATGGCGAGTATCTGGCCGGCAATATCACCCCGGACTATCTGGCCAACCTGGAAGCGCGGCGCAACGACGCGGCCAAAGGCAACAGCGAGAAGACCCAGGCCTTGGCGGATAACGAAATTATCGACCTGCATAATGCTAATTAATGCCGGGCACGCAGCACGCGACACGCAACAAGGCAATTGAGGCGTGCTGCCAGATGAATGAATCCGTCGCTGCGAATCGACTCGGCTTTTTTCGCGTGTAATGATACTTCCTTTGGGCGCAAATCTCTGACGCGTTGTTGCGTGTCGTGTGCGGCATGAAAGCGAGAATAAACCATGAGTGATGATCTGGATCCGACAACCCTGAGTGTGGAAACCCTGGCTATCCGTACGGCGCAATTGCGCACGGATGAAATGGCGCA
>NZ_LWFX01001171.1:0-3350 GCF_001635175.1 Alcanivorax sp. HI0083
ACCCCTACGACCCGGCTACCGCTGCCACCATGGCCGGACCGACGCTGAGCCCGGCAGTGGGCATGGATCTGCTGGATTGCAGCCAGCCCGCGCTGCCGGCGGCCACCTTGACCTTCAAGGGTGAGCAGTTTGGTTGTGGCGTGGATGACACCACCAGCGAGCACTGCAAGCCGGCCCCTGTTCTCTAACCTTTGTTTATCTTTTCTACCTGTCTGATTTCGGGGCGGCTTGTCGCCGCCCCGAAACAGGAGTTATGACATGAAAACCTTGATGCAGATTTCTCTGCTTTCTACCGCCGCGGTGCTGGTTGCCTGTGGCGGCGGTGGCGGTAGTAGCGGCGGTGGAGGTGCTGGTAATGGTGGCGGCGATCCGGTCGCCAGGAACTGCCAGATCAGTGACAGCGCTGAAGTAAACTGGGAGGCACTGGAAAACGACAACCTGGAAAAGCTGTCGGATTACAACCTTTTTGCCAGCAGCTGTGATCCCACCCAGGATGCCCATGGTGGCATCCCTTATGATTTGAATACGCCTTTGTTCTCCGATTACACCAGCAAATACCGGTTTGTATTTGTGCCGGATGGACAGAGTGCGACCTATAAGGAAAACGACGTTTTTGACTTCCCGGTGGGCACCGTCATTACCAAGACCTTTGCCCTGCCGGCGGATACCGCTTACCGGGGTTATGATCCGGAGACAAAGACAGAAACCCTTCTGGAAACCCGCTTGCTGATTCATCGTGCTGGCGGCTGGACCGCGCTGCCTTATGTGTGGAACGCAGACGGCACCGAGGCGACCTACCGGGTTCAGGGGGCACAGTTGCCCGCGACACTGGTGCACAACGGAGCCCAGGAATCCTTCACCTATTCCGTGCCCGACAAGGCGCAGTGCAAGCAGTGCCACAGCCATGATACCGGCGACACCAATGTGTTTATTCCCATCGGCCCCAAGGCTCGCCATCTCAATGGCGACATGGACTATGGCAGTGGCCCGGAAAACCAGCTGAGTCACTGGAGCGACGCGGGTATTCTCAGCGGCCTGCCGGCTCTGGATCAGGTAGACAAGGTGCCGAGCTACCACGATGCTGATGCGGGCTTGATCAGTGGTTATAGCGATGAACAACTGATGGCGGCGGCAAAAGGCTACCTGGACGTGAATTGTTCACACTGCCACGGCGTTGGTGGGACGGCGGCCTACACCGGTTTGCAGCTGGAGTTCTGGCGCGACTATGACACTGAGAAAGAGAAGCACGGTGTCTGCAAAGGCCCCATCGCCTACGACCAGGGTGAAATGACCTACGACGTGGTGCCGGGTAACGCAGACGAATCGATCCTGCATTTCCGCATGGATACCACCAACCCGCAGGACAGCATGCCGCGCCTTGGCCGTGCGCTGATCCATGAGGAAGGTGTTGCCCTGGTGAAGGCCTGGATCAACAGCCTGCCTGACGCGTCCTGTTCCTCCAAGTGAGGTCGATGCAGTGAAAGCAAGAAACGGGCTGTATTGCCTCTTGTTATTGCTGCTGACGGCTTGTGGTGGCAGTGGTGGCGGTAGTGATACGGCCGCCACCACGCCGGAGCCCGAGCCGGATACTACCGACCCGCGCTGTCTTGCCGACAGCAACGGGCCGAACTGGCAGGCGCTGGCAGAAGTGAATTGCCCACGCCTGTCCCAGTATCAACTGTTTTCTGATGGCCGTGATCCTCGTGTGGGCCCCACTGGGCCGGGGCTACCATTTGCCCCGGCCAGTGGCCTTTTTAGTGATCACGCCACCAAGTATCGGTTTGTTTTTCTGCCCGAGGGGAGCGCGGCACAATACCGTGACACTTTTGGGCTGGTATTCCCGGTGGGCACCGTGATGGCGAAAACCTTCGCCTTGCCGGTCAGCGCTGCCGGGGGCGATGACCGCCTGATGGAAACCCGCCTGTTGATCCACCGGGCCTCCGGCTGGGTGGGGTTGCCGTATCAGTGGCAAGCGGATGGCCAGGATGCCACGCTGGCACGGACCGGCAAGGTAATCGACACCTATGTCATGGTCGACGGTGTGCAGCAGGATTTCCGCTACCAGATCCCCGATGTGCTGACTTGCCGCAAGTGTCACCAGGGCCGCACTGACAATGAAGTGATGACCCCGCTGGGCACAACGGCTCGTCAGTTGAATCATGATTTTCCCTATGCCGGTGGAACCAAAAACCAGCTGGTTTACTGGCAGGACAACGGCATGCTGGCTGATGCGCCAGCCCCGGCAAGCTGGCCCCGCGCCGTGGATTGGCAAGACACCGACGAACCGCTGGCCCTGCGTGTGCGCTCCTACCTGGATACCAACTGCAGCCACTGTCACAGCGATGTGGGCAGCGGCGCGCTGTCGGGCCTGCGGCTGGAAATGTGGCGAGATCCTACCGATTACCTCTATGGCATCTGCAACCGGGCGCAGGGGTATTACGGGGGGCCGTTGGGCCTCACCTACGATATCGTGCCCGGCAACGCGGCTGACTCGGTGTTGCCGTTCCGGCTGGGTGCCCAGCGCCATACCGATAATGCCAAGGATATGATGCCGCCGCTGGGCCGCAGCCTGGCAGACCACGATGCGGTCGCACTGGTGCGCCAGTGGATTGATGCGATGCCCGCGAAAGACTGCGCCACCCTGGATTAAGCTCCATCCACCCCCACTGAGCTCCACTCCTTTCCCTTATCCTGCGAAACTTTTCCGTGTTGTCATCCTGTTGTCCCGCTGGAATGATTTGATGATTGAAATAGCAGACTGGTATTGATCGCGGCCACCGGTATAGAGTGAGCGAAAGGGCCTGCGGGGCGTGCCCGGCCGGCCTGGTGAAAGCCCGGAGAGCGTGACCGCTCACGTGATCCGGTTTTGCGTAGTAACTGTGCAGTGTAACTTTGCAGAGTCACAAGGACGCCGGAGGTTTCGATGCAGGATGACATCGCTCAACGCCAGGCACTGTTGCAGGCCCAGCTGGAAGGGCAGGTCACTGCCCACATCGGTGCTGACCACCAGTCTCTGTTTCGCAGTTTTCTCGCTGCCTATTATGAAATGAGCAGTCTGGCCGCGTTGACGGCCCGGCCGCCGGAACAACTCTTCCATATCGCCCAGCAGCATTGGCTGATGGCGCACCAGCGCCACCCCGGCGAAACCCTGATTCACCTGAAGCCTCCCTGTCGCCCCGGCGGCCTTGCCGCGTTGCGCACCGTTACCGATGACGTCCCCTTTCTGGTGGATTCGGTTGCCATGGCCGTGCGCGATGCCGGCACCGCCATCGACTGGACCGTGCACCCGGTCATTCAGGTGCGACGCGATGCCCATGGTCACCTGACCCAGGTCACGGGGGTGGGTGATG
>NZ_LWFX01001172.1:0-2768 GCF_001635175.1 Alcanivorax sp. HI0083
TGCTGTCCGGCATGCCATCCTGATCGATATCACTTTCGGTTTCTGCCGGCTCGATAACCGTGGTGGTGTTCTCGGCAGTAGACGTATCCGCGTCCACGCCGGTATCTGCCGTTTCTTCAGCCACCACACTGGCTACCTGGGATACGGTCTTGTTGGAACCGGGGATAGTGAGTGAAGAAGGATCCTGGGTGACCTTTGCTGCCACATCCGCGATGTTGGCAAAGGTGGCAATGACTTCACCCTCGCTCTGCCCATCCACCTGACCATCGTTGAGGTCTTCAGACAGGGCCGCGAACATGGAGTCCGCTGTTTCGGTGCTGTTCGGGTTCTCGGTCTTGGCAGCCTCCGCCATGTCGGCCATCAGCGCCGCCACTGCCTCCACCGCTGTACGTAGTTTTACAACCTTCTCCTGGTCATCCTGGTCGCTGGTAATCAGCGGCGGGGAAGACAGCAGGTCCACGCTGTCGTCCAGCAGGCCAAAGCCGAACTGGCTGCGCACCTTGCTTTTCGCCAGCTTCAGGGCGGCGGTCCATTCAGCGGCGCTCACCGTGCCATTGTCATCACCCGCGAAACCGCTGTCTGTGTTGTCCGCGTTGGCCAACGCCATCTTGACCACCAGGGTGCTCAACGGCGTCGGGTAGTTGGTTTCACCATTGGCAACCGCTTCTGCCGAAGTGACAGACAACAGCCTGGTGATGACCGGCGCCTGGCCGGTGGTCAGGTCAACGGTATCCGCATCGGCCTGAACTTCAACCAGCACATCACCTGTGGTGCCAGCAGGGATGCTGACCCCGGAAAAGGCCGCACTGCCATTGGTACTGCCCGTATCAAGCTGGTTGCCAGCACCGCCGTCTGCATTGAAATCCAGTTGATAGAGCGTCACTGCGGCGTTGGCCAGAGGCCCTTTTACCGCACTCCCTGCAACCGGTGTACCGGTCGGTTTGGGCTTGCTGCTGGGCGCGGCCCCACTACTGCCGCCCCCGCCGCCACAACCAGCGATGGCAACCGCCAACGCCAGACTGGCGATCTTGAAGGTATGTTTCATTGTGATGTCTCCGATCACCCCAGTTTTTTTCAATACTTAATCTATGGGGCCACCATCGAGCTCGCATCACCCATATGGGGTATAACGTCAGAGAAGTTGTTGCTAGGGAACCTCTGAAAAACTCCTTGCGTACCCAGTCTTTCAGGCTGGTTCGCAATCTAGGCGTGCTTTTGAAGGTGTATGTCCATCCATCGAAAAAGCGCAACAACGAGTGCGGGCCAGCCTGAATGACCCGAAGGGCGTGGCCTGAAGCGCACATCTGCTGCGCCTTGCCTCTCGGAAAGGGAACCACCCTGACCATCAAGACAAGACGAAACAGCTGCACGCTTCAGGCCACGCTGAGCATGCAAGGAGTTTTTCAGAGGTTCCCTAGAGCATTAATGAATGCGCGTCAGTCTTGATTGCAAGCAGCTGAAGAGCGGACAAAAAGCGGGATCAATGGCGGGGAGACCGTTTCGAGTACGCCTGGAAGGAAAGCAGTGGCCGGGAGCCCCCCGGCATGGGCTGCATCACTCATCGAAGCTGGCTGACAAAAGAGGGCCTCACTTCTCCGGCTGTCCGTTACTGGCGGAATCCGGATCAGGTGCTGTCCCACCCTGCATAGCCTCAGCTGCCACCTGCAAAAATTGTTCAAACTGGTATTCGAAACGCCAACGCGCCTTGCTCAGTGACGATAACGGATACCAGTCAATAGCCGAGACTTCGGCCAGTCCCGAGCGAGGCACATCCACTGGCCCACCGCTATCCACGGGTTGTTGCAGGTGGCAGCGATACAAGTGAAAGCCGTTTTTCATCACCTGCAAGCGCTCGCCCACTACAACCCGCACACCGCTCTCTTCAAGGGTTTCCCGATACGCCGTGCACTGGGCCAACTCCCCCGGCTCCAGGGTTCCACCGGGTACACCCAGCTTTCCACCCCAGCGATGGCTGATCAGCAACACCTGCTGATCACGAACAATCAGGCAGCCGGCATTGGCCCGCCGGTCATCTTCCTGGCCGGGCACACGGGGACAGTCCGCCAGCGCCTGCAGCGACGGCAGCAAAACAGAAAGGAGAAGCAGGGAACGGAATATTGTCATGGCTACAGCCTGCCCCGAGACGATGACAGTGTCATGGAATGTTGGCGGCCGGCGGCGGCTTCACCGCAATAACCGCTTAGCTAATCAACGGCAGCCGATGCTCCCGGGTGGCCGCGACAACCTCATCAGGAATGACAATTTCCGTGGCCAAAGGCAGGTGATCCGACAGCAGGCAGTCGGCGAGCACACGGGTGTGGCGACTCTCCAACTCCGGCGATAACAGGATGTGGTCGATATGACGATCCGGGGCCCAGCTGGGATAGGTATTGAGGTTATCCGCCTGCACCGTCTGCAAGCCCAGGGCTGCCAACGGCGAATTGTCCAGATGATCCAGGCGACAATTGAAATCACCCATCATCACCACGTACTTGTAGTCCGCCAACAAGCGGGACAGGTAGGACAACTGGGTATTACGCACCTTTTCACCCAGCGCCAAGTGCGCCACAACCACAACCAACGGCTGAATCGGGTGACCGTACTTGATCACGATCGCTCCGCGACCGGGCAACCCGGGCAAACGGTGATCGGTGATTTCAAACGGTTGGTGCCGGCTGAGAAAGCCATTACTGAACTGGCCAAGGCGGCCAAGGTTGCGGTTCAACTGCTGGTGCCAGAAGGGGAAATCGGCCATGGAGGCCAGGTGG
>NZ_LWFX01001173.1:0-2544 GCF_001635175.1 Alcanivorax sp. HI0083
TCGTATCGCCTTCGCGCTTATGAAAAATGGCACCGACTATCAGCCGGCCCCTGCCTCATGAAGACTGGGGTGGACAACATAGAATCTCCTACGGCTAATGCTTTTATCGCGCCGCCTACACAGCCAGCCTCCCCCGCCCTTAGCGCCACGCTGACTTGACCACAGAGCACAGCGGCACTTTCTGTCATTGCCTTGGATTACACACTGTTTACCATCGGAGATGACTCCCAAGTCACCCTATTCCCGATGATATTGCTTCCCGCGCCGGCCTGCGGCGCAGAGCAGAACAACACGATCCCAGGAGGCACCATGAACGCCGCGACCCCGGCTCCAGCCCGTGAAGAATCCGCCCAGACCCGCTGGGACCGCATTCCCGTCATCAAGACCGGTGACGACTACCTGGCCAGCCTGCGCAACCGCGGCACTCGCCTGTTCCTGTTCGGTGAGCTGATTGATGAGCCTGCGGACCACCCCATCATCAAACCCAGCATCAATGCCCTGCGCGCCAGCTATGACCTGGCCATTGACGATCCAGAACTGGCCACTGCCTGGTCACCGTTGATCGACGCTCAGGTAAACCGTTTTCTGCACATCGTGGAATCCCCCGGCGACCTGGTAAAAAAGAACAAGATGCAGCGTCGCATGGGCCAGATCACCGGCACCTGCTTCCAGCGTTGCACCGGCCTGGACACCATCAGCGTGCTGCACTCCGTTACTTATGAGATGGACGAAAAACACGGCACCCAGTACCACCAGCGCTACCTGGAGTTCCTCAAGGAAGCCCAGCGCAAGAACATCCTGATTGCCGCCGGCATGACCGACCCGAAGGGTGACCGCAGCAAGCGGCCCGCCGAGCAGGCCGATCCGGACATGTTCATGCGCGTCACCCGCCGCACCGACAAGGGCATCTACGTCAAAGGCGTGAAAGCCCACATGACCGGTGGCTGGAACCAGCACTGGATATGCGTGCTGCCCACCATGAACCTCACCGAAGGCGACAAGGACTACGCCGTGGTCGGCATGATCCCCGGCGACGCCGCCGGCATTACCTATATCTACGGGCGCCAGAGCTGCGACACCCGGGCCATGGAAGGCGGCGACATCGACCAGGGCAATGCCCAGTACGGCGGCCAGGAAGTGCTTGTGTACTTCGATGATGTGTTCATTCCCCACGAGCACGTGTTCATGGACGGCGAATACGAATTCGCCCAGGAGCTGGTCAGCCGCTTCACTGCCTATCACCGCGCCAGTTATGTCTGCAAAACCGGCCTGGGCGATGTCATGGTCGGTGCAGCGGCATCCATCGTGGAATACAACGGCCTGGAAAAAGTCAGCCACATCCGCGACAAGCTGGTGGAAATGACCCATCTCAACGAAACCATCTACTCTTCCGGCATCGCCAGCTCCCACGAAGCGAAGAAGATGCCCAGCGGCATCTTCATGAATGACACCATGCTGGCCAACGTGTGTAAGCACAACGTGACCCGTTTCCCCTACGAGATTTCCCGCCTCGCCCAGGATCTGGCCGGCGGTATCATGGTCACCATGCCCAGCGAACAGGACCTGGAAAATGAAGAAGCCGGAGACATCATTCGTCGCTTCCTCAAAGGCCGCGAAGACATCCCCACCGAGGACCGCATGCGCATCCTTAGGCTGATCGAAAACATGACCCTGGGCCGCAACGCCGTGGGTTACCTCACCGAATCCATGCACGGAGCAGGCAGCCCGCAAGCCCAGAGAATTCAGATTCTGCGCGGCATGGATGTGGAGAAGAAGAAGTGGCATGCCCGCAAACTGGCCGGCATCAAGCAGGAAGCCTGATTCCTGCTTGCCTGCAGCGGGCGGCCTGCTAAACTAGCGCCCGCCCCGCACAACGGGCATGCCGGGATAGCTCAGTCGGTAGAGCAACTGATTCGTAATCAGTAGGTCCGCGGTTCGATTCCGCGTTCCGGCACCATTCGAATTCCACAAAAAAGCCGCTCCTGATCATCAAGAGCGGCTTTTTTGTGGGCGAAAATCGCCGCAGACGATCGCCGCCAGCGACACTACTACGGCAGGGTTATTTCCCGCCGAAGGCTTTCTGCCAGCCCACGGTAAAGGTGTAATCGGTTTCCATCTGAATGCCGTGCAGGGATTCCTGCACCGGCGCCTTGTACTCCATCGCCAGGCGGTGGCCTTTCAGCGCGCCGCTCTTGCCCAGCAGGTTCAAGCCCACACCAATATCCAGACGCTGGCCACCCTTGGCATCCGGGTCCGCCGCCGGGTTCATCATCGGTGAGATGGTCAGGTCTTCAGCAGAACCGTTAATACTGGTCCACCAGCTCTTATACGCTGCCACAGACACCGATGCCCACGGCGAGACCGGCTTGGCCGCCCAGGCGGTCAGATACTTGCTCGAACCCAACTCATAACCCTGATCATTCTCATCCAGAGGAATGTTGGCACTGACCTGCGCGCCCCAGCTCCAGCTGTCATATTGCTTGTTCAGGGTCAGCCCCGGGCGCAACTCATAGCTGCCGGAGCCCAGCTGCATGGGGTAAGGCA
>NZ_LWFX01001174.1:0-1042 GCF_001635175.1 Alcanivorax sp. HI0083
CGAAGCCCAGGTGCAATGCCTGTCGGAAATTTTTGAACGGGCCGTGAAGAAACACATCATTGAAGAAGAGATTGCCCTGCCGGATGTGCCCCAGGACGTGCTGGCCAAGTACCCCGGCATTGTCGAAGGCATCGCCGCACTGGAGGAGCAGGGCTTTCCGGTGCTGGTGAAAGATGCGTCCCTGGGCGGGCAATTTCCGGTCATGTGCGTGACACTGATGAACCCGCGCACCGGCGGCGTATTCGCCTCCTTCGGCGCCCACCCCAGCTTCGAAGTGGCCCTGGAGCGCAGCCTCACCGAACTGCTGCAAGGGCGCAGCTTCGAAGGCCTGAACGATGTGCCGCCGCCCACCTTCAATAGTCAGGAAGTCTGCGAGCCCAATAATTTCGTCGAGCATTTCATCGACTCCACCGGGGTAGTGAGCTGGCGTTTCTTCAGTGCCCAGGCCGACGAGGACTTCTGCGAGTGGGATTTTTCCGGCACCACCGAAGAAGAAACCGCCCGCCTGTTCGGCATATTGAAAGACCTGGAGAAGGAAGCCTACGTGGCCGTGTATGAAGAACTGGGCGCACCGGTCTGCCGTATTCTGGTCCCCGATTTTTCCGAGGTGTATCCGGTGGAAGACTTGATCTGGGACAACACCAATATGGCGCTGGATTATCGCGAGGATATTCTCAACCTGCACCGCCTCAGCGATGAGCAGCTGGGGCAACTGGTGGAACGGCTGGAAGAAAGCCAGATCGATAACTACACCGATATCATCACCCTGATCGGTATCGAGTTCGACGAAAACACCGTGTGGGGTCAGCTCACCATTCTCGAATTGAAACTGATGATCTACCTGGCACTACAGCGTCATGACGACGCCCTGGAGCTGGTGGAAATGTTTATTCAGTACAACGACAACACCGTGGAACGGGGCCTGTTCTACCGGGCGGTCAATGCGGTATTGGAAATCACCCTGGATGACGAACTGGAACTGGACGACTACCGTTACAACCTGGGGCGCATGTACGGTGAAGAGACCCTGGCAACAGTCATA
>NZ_LWFX01001175.1:0-12118 GCF_001635175.1 Alcanivorax sp. HI0083
CTGGACTTCCAGCATCTGGCCCAGGTCTACGATGGCGCCCACCCAAGGGCCCAGCGCCGCAAGGACGAAGACGAGTAATCCTTGGCGCCTGACGCAGGACGCCCAATGCCCAATGCCCGACGCGAATAAAGCGGTGTGCTGCCATTAACGGTTTTACGATAAACTACCGTCCATGAGCACACTCAAGCTGATTACCTTCGATCTGGATAACACGCTGTGGCCCGTGGATGAAGTGATCCGCAAGGCCGAGAAAGCCTGTAGTGACTGGATCGCTGAGCGCCATCCGGATGCCGCCCGCGCCCTCGACGCGGAGCGGGTCCGCATGGTGCGTACCGCCCTGCTCAAGGAAAATCCCGGTTACCTGGACAACCTGACTGCCCTGCGCCAGGACGCCATGACCCGCGCCTTCATGGACGCCGGGTTCAGCAACGCGGAAGCCCGCAAGATCGCCCTGGACGCTTTTGCGGTCTTTCATCAGGCCCGCAACCAGGTATCGTTTTTTCCCGGTGCCCGCGACGTGCTGGAAACCCTGGCAGACAGCTACCAGCTGGGCGCGCTCACCAACGGCAACGCCGACCTGCGCCAGATTGGCATCGCCGAACTATTCGCGTTCCATCACTCGGCGGAAACCATCGGCAAGCGCAAACCCGCCCCGGACATGTTCCATGCCGCCCTGCAATCCGCCGGGGTTCAGGCCCACCAGGCCGTCCACGTGGGCGACCACCCGCTGGAAGATGTGCACGCTGCCCGCGAACACGGCATGCATGCCGTCTGGGCCAACCTTATCGATCTGCCCTGGCCGGTTGAACTGGACCGCCCCCATCACCATATCCACAATCTGCATGAGCTACCGGATCTGGTGCCGCTCTTCGATGACTGACTGCGGATGATTTCCCCCATGAGCCAACGCACCCAACTCGCCTCGCTGCTCAATGAATTGCAAACGGAACTGGACCAGCAAGGTCTGTGGGCTCCACAACCGCCTGCGCCATCCGCCTTCAATAGCAGCACGCCGTTTTTTGCGGACACCATGAATTTCAGCGAATGGCTACAGTGGGTTTTCATCGCCCGCTTCCGGGCCATTCTGGAAGCGGACCACCCCCTGCCCGGGCAGTGCGATATAGCCCCCATGGCAGAGGAAGCCCTGAAAGGCATGGAGCAGGAAACCGGCCAGATCATCCAGCTGCTGAAACAGTTCGACGATCACTTTTAGGCTCATCGTCTATTTGAACCGGGCCCTTTTGCCGTTTTTCATTTCGGCAATTACCGCGAAGAAGGTGATGAACGGGTCGTGGAACTGGTGCACTTTGACGATTTCTCGGTGACCGACGCCCTGGGCAATATTTTACCCACCACCAGGATGACGCCGGTGAACCCGGGCAATTGCGCCTGAATCTGCACACCGGGCAACACCAGTATCGCCCCCAGCCCTGCCTGGCCGGCTGTGAATTCCCGCAGTTCGATCACCGCTACAGCGGCCGGCCCAGCCGTTACCTTTCCCTACCATATTCCCCATGGCTTTCATTGGGGCCGGGGTAAGCCGGCAACGGCTCGCGTTCCAGGGCAACATTCTACGGAGACACCAGCGTCAGCGAATGATGCTGTCGCGCAATAGCGCTCGCCACAGGCTTTCCTCGTCACCGGCGGACAGAGTCCACAACCACTGACCCCGGTTATCCAACGCTTCCAGGGCGGTAACCACCTGCCCATCGCCGGGCTTGCGCAGCCGCCACAGGCTGTCCATCTTTGCCATGTCCAGCGACACCAAAGCGCCGTTATGGGCCAGATGGCAATGGCTTCCCTGCCAGCGAGGCGACGACCAGGGCGCGGTCATGCACAGGCGCACCCCCTGATTGCCCACACACAGGGTCGTTACCGTGTCCCGCACAGCCGCTTCTGCCAACACCGCCGGCAATGTTTCCACCCGCACCTGGCAGGCAAAGCTGTCGCGCACTGAGCGGTACAAGACGTCGCGCTGTTGAGCACAGCGCTGCAATAATCCGGCAAATTCTTCGTCGTCCGTGCTGCTCGCCCAGTCACGCTCCAACTGGCTGAGCGAACCGAGCTCACCCGCCACCCCGCGCGGCAACACCGACGGCAGGTTGAGGGTTTGCTGATCCGGGTGAAGCATGGCGCACACCAGTTCCTCGAACGCCAACCCGCCACTGTCCGGCGCCACCGCCATCTGCTGTAGCGGCTGCCCATGACGGTCAAAAAAGACCAGGCTGCGAGCCGGCAAGGCGCCGGTGGGTTCCAGCACCGCCAACACCGAATGCCACTGCCCGACCTGCAAGCTCTGACGCAACCGGCAACGCTCCCCTACGGACTCCAGCCACCATTCACCGGGTGCCCCGGATTCGCCGTCCTGAAGGGTCGGGTAATGCATGTTCTGGGAAATGCGCGACCCACTGGAGAAGGTGGTTACCACCAGTGAACCCAAGCGGTACAACGCCTTGAGAATTGCCAGCGGTTCATCCTGCAACCGCAGCACGCGGTCACCGAGCGCAGCACCACACTGCCTCAACAGCGGGGATGTGACCGGGGTCGCGGGCCATGTCATGACAGACATACTGCCTCCAAAAAATAGCGCAGCAGACAACATGCTTCAGCCACAACGCGCTGACAGGGTCATGACTATTGCCGCTTGCCGCCGCGCCGACAGGGCGGCCTCGGCTGGCAGACAACATAATGACAACAGATCCTGCGCGTTGGGCAGACGGCATGCTGCATGCCGAAGAGCCTTAAATTAGGTGTGGAAAGCTGGCTGCGGCTGGCGATCCACGTCAGGGAGAACGGTCAAGAGACGCTGCTTGCATCACACTCCACGCAACAACACGCAGAAAGCACTTTTGATTTTCAAGATCCGAACCCCGCGTAAAAGCGTGAGCGCGGGGCAAGGCGTTTAAAAACCGACAATCAGCGAATCGCGTTGTGGCGTGAAGCGTGTTGCGTCACTTGGTAAGGATCAACTTGTTGTTGGATGTACGGCGCAGCTGGTAACGCTCGCCGGCATGCTCGATCCACAACTTGCCCTGGTGATTAAGCAGCAAACCGCTGGCCACACTGCTTTCCGCATTGATGGCGACCTGACGGGTGGTAGTGGCAACGTTTTTCTTTACCTGAGACATGCTGACCTCCTTTTCCTATATGAGAATCATTATCATTATTGATTAGACAGTCGTCAATGCCTGTTTCTTATTTTCTGATGAAGATCTCATTTCAGTGGCCCAGCCCTATGGCGCACCAGTCAAACTCTCCCGGCACCCTGCCCAAAACACACCCCCAGCAGACCACCCGGGAAGCCATAACGGCGATGCATCAAAAACTGCAAAACGCTACCCAACCCCCTATCGAAAGCCACCCACAATGGCGTTAGACTGAGATCATGAATATTGCGACGGCACACTCCATGACCGAATCCCCGCAGGAACGTCTGGCCGCTATTCTCGATAGCCACCAGCCCACCTCCATTCTCACTGTCAGCCTCAACCCCATCCCCGTCGTTGCCCAGTGGTGCAAAGACCACAACTGCACGCTGGTGGAAATCCAGGAACAGAACCCGTTCCCCTCCCTGGATGACATCAACCGGGTGGATATCGCTATCGTGGCGGATCAGCTGGAATACATGCCCCAGCATGATGGCGAGGCACTGTTGGGATTGCTCCGCAACCTGCACACCGACTCCATGGTGGCCGTGTACCAACCCACCCTGGCACCGCAGAAATTGCGCTGGCCGGCTAACGGGTTTCTGGCACTGGGCTGTCGCGAACAGGGGCATTTTGCTGAAGACGGTCGTGAACTGAACATCTACAGCTACGACCTGGATAACTACAATTTCGAACGCAAATGGAATAACCCGCGCTTCTGGGCCAACCCGGAAAACTGGGGGAAATACTGGTGGTAACCTTGGCATGGCGCTGCGTTCTGGCAATGGACGCAGCGCTGTCGTATGGTTGCGCCGTCAACTGAATTGATGGCCCACCATGATCGGACACCGTTTTCGCGAAATTTTCATTTTCTGGTGGCGGCACCTTGGCCCGCTGTTTCTGGTCACCGCCCCCTTTGCCCTGATCACTGAAGCCACCCAGTGGATCTTCGGCCCGTCGTTCGTGCTACCAGAAACCGAAGGGGCCGCCCTGCAATTCAGCGGCATCAGCCTGGCCATTATTTTACTGGTGCGCCCACTGGCGGAAGGTGCGCTGTATGTGCAACTGTCCGCCAGCAGCAACGGCAAACCCCGCGGCCTGCTGGCCTGTATCGCCCCGGCACTACTGGTTTACCCACCCTTGCTGCTCACCTATGCGCTGATGGCCATTGGTGTGTCTTTAGGCTGGATGGCCCTGTTTTTCCCGGCGGTGTGGGTCTACACTCGCCTGTGTTTCGCCCCTCTGCTGGTGATACTCAAGCAGCAAAATCCTGTCGACGCCCTGCGCCATTCTTTCCAGATGACCCAGGCCCAGCAATGGCCGCTGTTACTGGTGCTGGTGCTGGTATTTCTCGCGTACCTGATGATGAGCAGCCTGGTGGCCAGTGCCATTCTTGGCGTGGTCAGCCATGCCGCCGCGGCCTCGTTACTGGCGGCCCTGCCCGTTTCACTGCTCAGCGCGCTGGTCAATATTGCTGTGTTCCGCTACTGGTCGCTGAGCCAACAAGGCGATTCGACCAACCCAGGCTGACCGTTACCGACCGCGACCTGACCCCTGAACAGGTACATTCGCTCCAAGTCGTCATGGCAAGAGCGGATTTTGATGGCATACTCATCAGACAGACTGCCTGACAGCCACCTGACGACGACGCATCAACCGGGGAAATTTCGTGCCACAACACACCATGCATCTTAGCTGGGCCGCCCACGGCGACCGGGAACATTACCTCTGGCATCTTCCAGACGGCAATGAAGTGCGCGTGGTCGATGGCCACCACGGTCATCAGGAATTCATGGAACCGGAAGAAGCCTTCCTGGCCGCCCTGGCCAGCTGTCACTTACTCTCGTTCCTCACCGAAGCGGCCCGCGAAGGGCTGTCGGTGGCCAGTTACGATGATGATCCACAGGGCGTACTGGGGCAGAACGATCAGGCAAAGATTTATATGCAGACCATGGTCCTGCAACCGTTGGTCACCTTTAACGGTGAACAACCGGACATCACCACCATTCAGGCCCTGCACCAGCGTGCCCACGAGAAATGCTTTATCGCCCAGTCAGTGAGAAGTGAGGTGCGGATCGAACCGCGACAGTAGACCGGCAGTCGGTCACTGAGCACAAAAAAGGCCACGCTCAGTCCCTGAACGCGGCCTTTTTTCTTTCCCAATCAACACCCGCTCCCGCGAGCCATTCAGTGTTTATTAGCAACAGTGCATTCAGGCCACCGCCGTCTGCACCACCGAATTGGCCCGCCCGACGGTTTCGGCAATCAGCTCACCGATGCGATCAATAACCGATGGCGGGAAGTCGTGCCCCATGCCGGGAATGATGGCCAGCTTGGCGCCACGAATATGCCGGGCCGAGGCTTTACCGCCGGCGGGACGGATCAGTGGATCGGCGCCACCGTGAATAACGGTGGTCGGGCACTGGATCTGTTTCAGGGTTTTGGTCAGCGACCCGGTGGCCATGATGGCCAGGAACTGGTTGCGGATACCGCGCGGGTTAATACCCCGCGCCCAGGAGGCCCGATACATGGCGGCCAGCTCTTCCTTGCCCTGAGGCAAGGTGCCCCCCAGCTTGGCCATCATCTCCAGGCCAAAGGCCACGAACTGCTCTTCGGTTTCCACTTTCACCCGCGGCGCCACCAGGGTTTTCAGCGCCGCCGGTTTCGGCGGTGGCAACAGCGGGCTGTTGTTACTGGACATAATCGAGGTGAGTGACAACACCCGCTCCGGGTGCGTGCCCGCCATCAACTGGCTGATCATCCCGCCCATGGAGGCGCCAACAAAATGCGCCCGTTCGATATTCAGGGCATCCAGCAGCCCCACCGTATCGGCCACCATGTCGTGCAAGGTGTAGGCGCTCTCCACCGACAGCCCCACCATGCTGCGCAGAATCGCAGACAGCGGCCCCTGTTTGATGGGCTTGCGAATCCGGGTGGACTTGCCCACATCCCGGTTATCAAAACGGATAACCCGATAACCTTTCGCGGCCAGGGAATCCAGCAACGAATCCGGCCAGAACACCATCTGCGCCGACAGCCCCATGACGAACACGATGGGCTCCCCGTTTTCCGGGCCACGACTTTCATAAAAAAGCTCGATTCCGTTACTGGCGACCGTGCCTGACTGCATATGCGTACCCTTTGTGCTGGCTTGTTCTTGTGGTGCAGTGCCGTGATGGAGCCACTGCCAATGGATCAACATAGAAAAGGGCGGCACAAACCTCAAGCACCAGCACCGCAATGGCGCGGCGATTGGCCTGTTCGGCCGATCAAACGGTCATTGCCCGCCACAACATATCAAACAGCACCCCGTGCTGGTCCGCCATTCGCCCGGGACGCCCCCGCAACAAATGCATCTGGGAAACGCGCAACAGCACCCCATAGAAAAAATCCAGCAGAATCGGGCTCGCTACCTGGTCATTGAGAATGCCGGCCTCCTGCCCTTCATGCAGCACGCTGAGAAACAGCTCGGTCAACCGTTGCTGCCCCGGGGTGGTGTCACTGCCCCAGCGGCCCGGGTAGACCGAGTTGATCATCATGCGGCCCATCTGCGGGTTGCGGTCGAAGAAATCCAGCACCACCCAGAACACCTTGCTGAGCCGGTCGCGGAACGTATCAATACCGGCAAGATGGTCCAGCATCCGCTCGGCCAGCTGTTCCAGGCCGTGATGCAAACAGGCGCTCAGCAGCGCCTCCTTGCTGCCCTGCGCGTCATCCCCGTAGTAGCGATAAAGCGTTTGCAGGCTGCAGCGGGCGGCCCGGGCGATTTGTTGCAAGGTCACATGGTGGAATTCCGAATCGGCGAAGACCTGCACCGCCGCCCACTCGATCCGCTCCCGCACCGCCGGATCCTGCCGGGACATCGGCACTGCTTCGGTCGTTTTCTGCATAGCTAAAACTCACTTCACTGATCCACACAGGCTCGCATGCACGATGCGCAGCTGTAACTTATCTTACACCCGTGTCGGACAGTGTCTCCCCGGCAATTGACTCACTCACCGCAGCCTTCTAGGCTCGGGCCACGTTACCACCAATCAATGTCACATTAAGTGTAATAATGATTACACTGTGACCGGCACCCTGCAAGGAGTCTGCAATGCCTGTTCGCAAAATGAAGTTGGCCGGCCGGGGCGGCCGCGTCGCCATCGTCGATGGCCTGCGCACCCCCTTTGCCCGCATCGCCACCCACTACCGGGACCTCAATGCCATCGACCTGGGCGCCATGGCCGTCAAGGAACTGATGGCCCGCAACAACCTGAGCCAGCATGAAATCGAGCAGCTGGTATTCGGGATGACGGTGATGATTCCCGAGGCCCCCTTCATTGCCCGCGAAATCGCCCTGGCGCTGGGCATGGACACAGTGGATGCCTATTCCATTACCCGCGCCTGCGCCACCAGTTTCCAGACTGCCGCCAGCGTGGCCGACAACATCGTTGCCGGCTACACCGACATGGCCATTGCCGGTGGCACCGACTCTACCAGCAGTGCCCGCGTGCCGCTGTCATCGGAACTGAGCGCGGTACTGCGCGACGTGAGCTTTGCCAAAACACTGAAAGATCGCATCAAGTTGCTCAGCCAGCTCAAGGCCCGCGACCTGCTGCCCCAGGCGCCGTCCATCACCGAATATTCGGTGGGCGAAACCATGGGGGAAAGCACCGAGAAAATGGTGAAGAAGTGGGGCGTCAGCCGTCAGGAGCAGGATGATCTGGCCCATGCGTCGCACAGCAACGCGGCCCGCGCCTGGGCCGAAGGCCGCCTGGACCGCCAGGTCATGACCGCCCACCTGCCCAACGGCAACACTCTGAAAGACGACAACCTGGTGCGCAAACACTCCGAGCGCGAGGGCTACAGCAAACTCAACCCGGTGTTCGACCGGGAGACCGGCTCCGTGACCGCCGGCAACAGCAGCCCGCTCACCGATGGCGCCGGCGCCCTGCTGATGATGAGCGAAAAGAAAGCCGCCGCCCTGGGCTACACCCCGCTGGGCTATATCCGCTCCTACGCCTTCGCGGCCCGCACCCCACAGGACGACCTGTTAATGGGCCCGGTACTGGCCGCCCCCGCCGCCATGGCCCGGGCCGGGCTGGCGCTCAGTGACCTGACACTGGTGGATATGCACGAAGCCTTTGCCGGCCAGGTGACCTGCAACCTGCGCGGCCTGGCTGATGACGATTACGTGCGCAGCCAGACCGGGCTCGCCGCCCTTGGCGAAGTCGACCGCAGCAAGCTCAACGTGAACGGCGGCTCCATTGCCTATGGCCACCCCTTCGGCGCCACCGGCGCCCGGGTGATCAGCCAGGCGCTGCACGAGTTGCAACACCGCGGCGGCGGGCTGGCCCTGACCACCGCCTGCGCCGCCGGTGGCATCGGTGCCGCCATGGTGCTGGAAACCGAATAACCCGCTTAATCAATGCAATCACATACAGGATGACGGCAACATGTTTAACCTACTGATGAACTGGATGCGGGATAACAAGATCCTGCCACAAATTTCCGACACCGAACGCCAGGCCCTGGAAGCCGGTGACGTCTGGATCGACGGCCAATTCTTCGGCGGCAAGGTGGATTTCGAAAGCATCCTCGCCGAAAACTACGATCAGCTTTCCGAACACGAACAGGCCTATATCGATGGCCCAGTGGAAGAACTGCTGAAAAGGGCCGATGCCTATACGCTGTCGCGCACCCGCAAACTGCCAGATGAACTGTTCACCTTCATGGCCGAGAACGGTTTCTTCGGCATGCAGATCGCCAAGGAATACGGCGGCAACCCCATGTCCACCCAGGCCAAGTCCTGCATCATGGCCAAGGTCAGCTCCCACTCCGGCCTGCTCAGCGCCATGGTAGTGATTCCCAACTCACTGGGTGCGGCGGAGCTGCTCGGCCACTACGGCACCGATGAACAGAAGCAGTATTACCTGCCGAAACTGGCCAACGGCGAGTTCATTCCCTGCTTCGGCTTGACCGAACCCACCGCCGGCTCCGACGCCGCCTCCATCAAGGCGGAAGGCGAAGTGTTCAAAGACAGCGACGGCGAGATCAAATTCAAGCTCAACTTCCGCAAGCGCTACATCACCCTGGCGCCGGTCTCCAACCTGATCTCCCTGGCAGTACGCCTGCACGATCCGGAGAACCTGCTGGGCAAAGGTGAGGATGCCGGCATCACTGTGGTGCTGCTGGAAAAAGGCCTCGACGGCCTGCACATCGGCGACCATCACCAACCCATTGGCGAGCACTTCCCCAACGGCCCCATCGTCGGCCGCGATGTAATCGTGCCCGCCAGCAACGTGCTGGGCGGCGTGGAATACACCGGCATGGGCTGGAAGATGCTGATGGAAGCCCTGGCCGGCGGACGCATGGTGTCCCTGCCCGCCACCGGCATCTGCGGCATTCGCCACGGCGCCATGATCGCCGGCGCCTATTCCATGGTGCGCCAGCAATTCGGCATCCCGGTGGGGCGCATGGAAGGGGTGGAGCACAAAATCGGCAAGGCCGCGGGCATGACCTATGCCTTTGATGCCGCCCGCGTGTTTGGTTGTTCCGCCGTGGATAAAGGCATCCAGCCGCCAGTGACCTCCGCCATCATGAAGGCCTACTCCACCGAAATGGGCCGCGACACCGGCACCGATGCCATGGACGTGACCGCGGGTTACGGCGTCATGCAAGGCCCCAACAACACCATGGGTCGCCTCTATAATTCCGCCCCGGTGAGCGTCACCGTGGAAGGCGCCAACATCATGACCCGCACCCTGATGATCTTTGGTCAGGGCGCCACCCGCTGCCACCCCTACGCCTACAACGTGGTGCAGGCGGTGGAAGACAATGATGTGAGCGCCTTCCGCAAAAACCTGACCGGCTGGATGATCCAGTTCTTGCTGGGCTTCGTGATGAGCCTGGTGCGCGGCGTAACCCGCGGTTTCTTCACCGTGAAAGTGCCCAACGTGGCGCCGAAAACCAAAAGCATCTACCGCCGCCTGGGCTGGGCCGCCACCCGCTTCGGCCTGCTCACCAACCTGGCCATGTTCTTCGTGGGCGGCAAACTCAAGGCACGCGGCAACCTCACCGGTCGCTACGCCGATGTGGTGGCCTGGTTGTACATCACCACCTCTGCCCTGCGCCGCTATGAAGCAGAAGGCCGCAAGGCGGAAGACCTGGCGCTGGTGCAATACGCCGGTGAATACGGCCTGACCCAGATCCAGCAGGCCTTCGAAGGCATCTACGAGAACTTTGGCGGCCCGGTAGGCGTAATCCTGAAAACCGTGGGCCGTATCGGCCTGGGCATCAACCCGCTGGCCAAGCTGCCCAACGACCAGCTCAGCCACCAGGCCGCACTGGCCCTGCAAAGCTATGGCGACCAGTACAAGCGTCTGGTCGGCGGCAACTACATGCCGGAAGAAAGCGACGAGGGGCTCGGCCGCCTGCTCAAGGCCTTCCGCCTGACCACCGAAGCCGAACCGGTGCGCGCCAAGATCCGTGCCGCACAGAAAGCCCGCAAACTGGGTAAAGGCAAAGTGGAAGCCATGGCGTCCCAGGCCGCTGAACAGGGCGTGATTTCCGATGCGGAACTGGCCACCCTGAATGCTGCCACCGAGGCTTGCCTGCTGGCCATCGAAGTGGACGTATTCACCAAGGACGAGTACTACGGCGCCGGTGGCATCCCCGCCATGAGCGCCACCGGCGATGGCGGCCTGCAGCAGCCGTCACCCGCGGAGCTGGCCAAAGCGTCCGGCGAGTAACCGCACTGCCCTTAACGCTCACGGGCCAGCCCGACTGGCCCGATCAACCCTGCCCACACGCCGCCTGACCGATTATGGTTGGGTGGCACAACAACAAAACAACGGACAGCCCTATGAGCCTCCAGGCCCGCCTTATCAAAGCCGTGACCCGGCGCACCATCAAGCGCTCCGGCCTTAACGAACAGCAACTGGTACGCCACCTTCGCAAGGTCTTCAACGACACGCCCGTGCTGACACTGCTGCCTCGTGGCGTGATACTCAGCCGCGTGGAGCAGGACGGGTTTACCGGGGACCGCATCAGCGTAAAGCAACCCTCAATGACGGTGCTGTACCTGCACGGCGGCGCCTACATCGGTGGCATCACCAAGACCTACCACAACCTGGCCGGGCGGCTGGCCAAAAAGCTGCAAGCGGATGTCTACTTGCCGGTGTACCCCTTCGCACCGGAACACCCTTACCCCGCCGCCGTGAACCGGGTAATGGAAGCCTACGAATATCTGTTAAGCCTGGGCAAACACCCCCAGGACATTGTCATTGCCGGCGACTCCGCCGGGGGCGGACTGACCCTGGCCACCCTGCTGCACATCCGCGACAAGGGGCTGGAACAACCCCGTTGCGCAGTAACCTTTTCACCCGCCAGCAACGCCTTTCCTGACGACACCATCCTGGATGCGCTGGACCCCAGCGATGCCATGTTGTCTGCCGATATCATTCGCACCGTGATCGATATCTATCTCCCCAACCCGGATGACCGCAGCCACCCTTACGCGTCCCCCTGCCTGGGCGACTACACCGGTATCTGTCCGCTACTCATTACCGCCAGCACCGATGAAGTGCTATACGCCGACGGCAAACGGGTACGCCGCGCAGCCGAACAAGCCGGTGTAAAAGTGGAATGGATAGAGCGCCCCGGCGTGTTCCATGTATGGCCCATCATGGTGCCGTTCCTGCCGGAAGCGAACAAAGACCTGAAACGGGTTGTCGCCTTTATTAGGGCCTGTAGTTAGCGTGAAAACACCGGTTGTGCCGGATTGATCGCAAGGGTGCCCGAAACACCGCCGTTGCTGGATGCCGAACGCCCGAAGCCGGACGTTAAACCGACGCCAGTTATTTTCGTCTGGCATCCGGCATTGGGCATCCGGCGTTGACCGCAGGGCATTGAGCGTTTCTGCCATTGCCGGCCCAAACCCGACATTCTTTACTGGGGTTCACCCAAAGGAAGCGGCATGAGCGAATTAC
>NZ_LWFX01001176.1:0-2956 GCF_001635175.1 Alcanivorax sp. HI0083
GCGCCACGCCTAGATGAGTTGAAAGTTCAAAGTTTAAAGTTGAAAAGGAAAGCTGAAATCCGTGCTTTTCTCTGCAGCGCTCCTGCGAAACCCGGCTTCTGGGCGCGGGCTCGACCCAGCAAATCGTCCCCCGCCCCCTCTCGCGCTTTTAAACTTTGAACTTCCAACTGCTCCCCAAACCTTGAACCCGTTCGCGCTTTTTCGTTTTCCCCCTCCACCCCCTCCCGGGGGAGGGGGTGGAGGGGTTGGCCCCGTTGCTAGAGTGCCGTCGTTGTCATCAGACATCCCCCGAGAATAAAAACGACGGAGGTTTATCATGGCTATGTCCCCCTGGGTTACCTGGCCAGCCCTGACCAAGTTCGGTTCACTTGGCGTAATGGGCGCCCTGCTGGTTCTTGCCGGTCAACGGGAAGATCTGCTCGAAAACAATATGTTCGACATGGAAAGCTGGGGTGAAAAAAACGCCAGCATCGTCTGCGATGAGCGCAGCCATGTGGCCCGTACCGAAGACGGTACCTGTAATATCCTGGACAATCCGGCGGAAGGCTCCGCCAATGTGAACTTCGGCCGTAACGTGGATCCGGCCTCGTCCTTTGCGGAATCGGAAAGCGGCAATCTGCTGACCCCGAACCCGCGTGAAGTCAGTAACCTGATCATGTCCCGGGGCGGCGATTTCAAACCTGCCACCACCCTGAACTTCATCGCCACCTCCTGGATCCAGTTCATGGTCCATGACTGGTTCGATCATGGCCCGCGTACCGACGCCAACCCGATCGAATTTCCGCTGCCGCCTGGCGACGTGTTGGGTTCCGGCACCATGTCCGTGCAGCGTACCCGCCCGGACCCGAACGTTAGCGGCAATGAATCCCTGGTGACCTACGAAAACATCAACACCCACTGGTGGGATGGCTCGCAGCTGTACGGCAGCGACAAGGAAACCAACGATGAAGTGCGTTCCTTTGTGGACGGTAAGCTGAAAGTCGACAGCAATGGCCGTTTGCCCACAGATTTCCTCAGCGGCAAACCGATTACCGGTTTCAATGAAAACTGGTGGGTGGGCCTGAGCATGCTGCACCACCTGTTCACCCAGGAGCACAACGCCATTGCGGACATGCTCAAGGCAAACAACCCCGGTGCTTCCGACCAGTGGCTCTACGACCACGCCCGGCTGATCAACGCTGCCTTGATGGCCAAAATCCACACCGTGGAATGGACCCCGGCGATTCTTGCTAACCCGGTGCTCGAGCGTGCCATGTACGCCAACTGGTGGGGCCTGGGCGGTGACCGTGACAAGCGTGACAAGTATCAAGGCGACCTGGACGAGCTGAACAATAACCTGGCGGAACTGGGCGGCATCTTCAACCTGCTCGGCATCGATAACGATCTGGGGCAGGGCGATACCAGCTCCATTGAGCACGCCCTGGCTGGCCTGGTGGGCTCGCGCACCCCGAACAACTACGGCGTGCCCTACACCCTCACCGAAGAATTTGTGTCCGTGTACCGCATGCACCCGTTGCTGCGTGACGAGATCAAGGTCTACGACATCGGCTCCAACGTGGTGGACGAAGAAATTCTGCTGCAGGACACCCGTAACGGTGATGCGGAAGATCTGCTCACCGACGTGGGCCAAGATCGCCTGTGGTACTCCTTCGGTATCACCCACCCGGGTGCGCTGACACTGAACAACTACCCGGACTTCCTGCGTAACCTGTCCATGCCGTTGATTGGCGACATTGATATGGCGGCCATCGACGTGCTGCGTGACCGTGAACGTGGCGTGCCCCGTTACAACGAGTTCCGTCGCCAAATCGGCCTCAAGCCGATTACCAGCTTCGAGCAGTTGTCCAGTGATCCGCAGCTGGTGGCTGACCTGAAGGCGCTGTACAACAACGATATCGAAATGATCGATACCCTGGTGGGCCAGCTGGCAGAAGAGACGCGCCCGGAAGGCTTTGGCTTTGGTGAAACGTCTTTCCAGATCTTCATCCTCAATGCGTCACGTCGCCTGATGACCGACCGCTTCTTCACCACCGATTACACTGACGAGGTGTACACCGCTGAAGGGATCGACTGGGTGGAAGAGAACACCATGGTCGACATCATCCGTCGCCACTACCCGAACCTGGCCAGCAGCCTGGTGGGCATGGATAACGCCTTCAAGCCCTGGGGCCTGAAAATTCCCGAGGATTATCAATCCTGGTCTGCCCAGGCGAAACAGGACCACCTGTGGGTCAACGGCGCCCTGCGTACCAGCTACGAAGACGGTGAAGTGCCGGCCATCGAACCCATCGATATTGGTGGCCTGATCAACTCCGTCCTGTGGAAGAAGGTGCAGGATGTGACCGACGTGAGCCCGCCGGGCTACAGCAAGCCGATTCACCCTCGCGGTGCCCTGGCCAAGGTGCAGTTCGTGCCGACGGCAGGCCATGGCTACACCGGCCTGTTCCAGGGGGCAGATCACGGCCTGCTGAGATTGTCTGTTACCGGCGACCCATCAGACCGTGGCTTTGCACCGGGGCTGGCGCTGAAATTGATGGTGGACGGCAAGCGTTCTGAAAACGTGTCCGCGCTCTATACCCTTAGCGGGCAGGGCGATAACCACAACATCTTTGCCAACGAACTGTCCAACTATGTCCAGCCGGAAGTGAACGAAACCCTCGGCACAACGACGCTGTTCTCGCTGGTGTCCAGAAAGCCGACGCTGGTCGTCATGAGTGACATGGCCAAGGTGAACCAGGACGGTTCCCCGGTGAGCAATGCCAACACCCCGTCACAGGTTTATTTCGTGCCAAACGGTGATCTGAAGAATTCCATCAGCACCGCGCCCCACGATTTCCGTGACGACCTGACCGCCCTGAACCCCGGCACCAAGGTGTATGACGTTTACGCGACCTCCAAGTCCATCAAAACGTCCATCTTGCCCTGGGTCACCGAACGCTACGCCCGTGAACGCCGC
>NZ_LWFX01001177.1:0-2047 GCF_001635175.1 Alcanivorax sp. HI0083
GCACCGTGCCTCCCATACTGTCTATGTATGGTTGTACCCACCCAGCCGGGCAAGCACAAGACACGGGCAGACCGCTGGTCTGACAAGCGCCGCGCCCTGCCGGCTACGACGTGATGCGGCGAACCCGGATCACCAGCTCCCGGCCAACGACCTCATAGCCGTGGGCCTGGGCAATCTGCTCCTGCCGCGCCTCGATGACCGGATCACGGAATTCAATCACCCGCTCCGTTTCCACGCACACCATATGATCATGGCGTTCACCGAATGACAGCTCGTACACACAGCGGCTCACCGCGCCCTGGGAAAACTGATGACGGGTGACCAACCCCACCTGCTCCAGATTCAGCAACACCCGGTAAATGGTTGAGATACCGATTCTTTCCCCCGCCTGATACAGGCGGGCATAGATTTCTTCAGCGCCCAGATGGCGCTGCTCATCGTGGGCGGCTTTCAGGTGCTGCAGAATCCGCACCCGCGGCAACGTGGCTTTCAGCCCCGCCCCGGTCAACCATTGCTCATGACTCTTGGCCGCCCCGCCACGTTCTTTTCCCTCACTCACCTGAACGGTCAGCCCCGGGGCCTCATCCATGCCTTTATCTGCCATCTTCAGCTCCTTCTGCATCGCGCATTTTTTTCCCTGTCTCTATAGAAGACGAATGACGCCCACCGATGGTGACATTTTTTCTCGGATAAAAACGCAAACCAGGGCAGGCGTCACACTATGCGTTTCATTCTCATTATTGTAATGATATCCATTCTCAAATAGTATTCAGCATTCATTCTTTACAGAACAACGCTGGGGGGCGGGATCATGTCCGGGGTGACGCAGGAATCCCTGTCGGTGGAAACGCTGTATACCGACTACCACAGTTGGCTGCATGGCATATTGCAGCGGCGTCTCGGCAGCCGCGATGATGCCGCCGACCTGGCCCACGACGCCTTTATTCGCCTGCTCAGCAAACCTCGCCACCTGCACCATCACACCGCCCGTGCCTACTTGAGCCGCATGGCCCGGGGGCTGTGCGTAGACCTGTGGCGGCGCCGAGAAATTGAGCAGGCCTGGCTGGATACCTTGCTCCACCTGCCCGAACCGGAAAGCCCGTCCGCAGAACAGCAAACCGCCGCACTGGAAGCCCTGGTGGAAGTCGACACCATGCTTCGCCGCTTACCTGAGGCGGTAGCTCATGCCTTTACCCAGTCCATGGTGCATGGCCTCACCGGCAAGGAAATCGCCACACAACTGGGCGTATCCGAACGGACCGTGCGCAATTACCTGTCCAGAGCCATGCTTGCCTGCCTGCGCCTGCAGGCCCGACTGGAAGGCAGCTGCATGGCCGCCCGACCATGAACGGCGCAGCACACATTGATCACCAGATTCTCAGTGACGCCGCCGACTGGTTTGCCCTGCTGCGCTCCGGGCAGGCCGGCGAAAGCGACCAGCTTCGCTGGCAGCAATGGCTACGGCAGCACCCGGACCATCTGCGCGGCTGGCAAATGGTGGAGCACATTGAACAACAGTTCAGCACCGCCAGTGCCAACCATCCAGCGCATACCGAAGCCACCCTGAAACAGGCCCGCCACAACCGTATACAGCGCCGCAGCGTCATTACCGGCCTGGCCCTGGTCATCAGTACCGGCGGCCTGCGTTGGGTGAGTTGGCGACAGACGCCACTGCCCACCCTGGTGGCAGACTGGAACGCACAGTATCGCACCGGCATGGGCGAAATCCGCGCCCTGGAACTGGCCGACGGCAGCCGCCTGTGGCTGAACACCAACAGCGCCATCAATACCGTACTGGACGGCCCCCAGCGACACATCCAGGTGATACAGGGCGAAGTGCTGATTGAAACCGGCAAGGCGGACCCGCGCCCACTGGTGGTGTTCACACCGCAAGGTCAGCTCCAGCCACTGGGCACCCGTTTCACGGTACGCCGGGAAACAAACACAACCTTCCTCGCGGTCTATGACGGCGCGGTGGAGATCACCAACCTGGCACGGCAGAAAAGCGTACTGCACCCTCAGCAACAAACCCGTTTTTCCGCCAACG
>NZ_LWFX01001178.1:0-3054 GCF_001635175.1 Alcanivorax sp. HI0083
TATCGTAGGGCGGAAATCGGCGGCAGCCGATCTCCGCCATTGATCCTGCTCCTCGCAAATTTTGTACGACACCACCAATTGCATTAAATTGGCCATACACACCCATAACCGAGCAAAGCATGGACAGACAACACGTCCTCAACATTCTGGCAAGCAGCAAGCCCGAGCTAGCTGCTCGCTTCGGCGTTACCGAACTCGCGCTATTTGGCTCCACTGCACGTGGCAACGCCACAACAAGCAGCGACGTTGACGTCCTTGTCGCTTTTGATGGCCCCGCTACGTCCAGTCGCTATTTCGGTGTGCAGTTTTATCTGGAAGACAGACTCGGCCGCCCTGTGGACCTGGTCACCAGCAAAGCCCTCCGCGCTGAACTCCGCCCTTACATTGAGCAGGATCGAGTCAATGTCTGAGCCAGCCAAAAGGGAATGGCGGTTTTACCTGAACGACATGACAGACTTTGCTTCGAAAGTGCTGTCCTACACAGAAGGCATGGAACAAGACGAGTTCGCGGAAGCGCACTGACCTACGATGCCACCCTCCGCAACCTGGAGCTTATCGGCGAAGCAGCAACACATATTCCTGACGAGATTCGCGCCTCACATCCAGAGACCCCTTGGCGAATGATCATCGCAACCCGTAACCGCCTGATTCATGGCTACCTCGGCATTGATGACGATACGCTTTGGAGTATTATTCGAGACAACATCCCCGAACTGCTGAGCAAGCTTGAGGCTTTCACCGCCGGAGATTAATGCAAGAATCTCAGAGCCAAACAGGTTCCTGGCTCATGAATCATCACCAAGAAGGCCTCGCCACGGGTCGTCAGAGACTCGCCTTTCGCCCTCATCCCGACCCTGCACGGCTATCTCTTGCTCCTCCCCGCTCCCAAGCAATGCCTGAACCGCCGCCAGCTTCTCTTTTGGCACCAGCACCAACTCGCTGTTCAGCCCCTTGGCAGTCAACGTCAGCGTATCCAGCCGGGGATTCCCCTTCGACTCGAGACGCTGGTATTGCTGCCGGGAAATCCCCACCCGCAACATCATGTCACTCTGCTTGAGCCCCAGCGCGAGACGGCGACTTTTCAACTGTTCCAGGAGAGAACGGATCATTGTAAACACACAAGTTGCTTTTTATTCATAAGAAACACATTAGTTTCCTGCAGCCAAGAAAGCAACGTATATGTTTCATTTTTAGAATAATCCGCACCGTCACCCCAGAGGCAACAGATAAGTTGCCCCAATCCAGAAAGGGCCGCGCCGATAGCGATGTCGCGCACGCGACAAAACCTGCCAACCGAGTTGTGTGGGGTTAAATCAATAGATTTGGGGATTGCTGACGGATGCGGGTTCGATTCCCGCAGGCCCAGGAACTTGCCTGAAAGCGATACCCCTCATTGGTTAACCTGAAAAAAACCAGATCCAATACTAGACGCACGAGGAAAGACCTGATCCCGAAGATTTACACTGATGCCCTTTACATCGTCGAGGAAGTGGATGAATCAAGAAATCACGTTAATTGGTTAGGAATTAAATTCACCGAAATTAGTGAAGTGCTGCTCTTGGGTTATACAAGGCGGAGGACAGGGAATGAACGGGGGAATTCCGCCACGATAAAAGTGCCCAAAGCTGCATTTCAGAAATTAACAGACCTACTACCAACCCTATAAGTCACTTCCAAGTATGAAGAATCAGATATCAACCACTCACTTACCAAATCGATCCCCCCTACAATATTATCGGAATCCTTACCCTTAATTGAACACTCCCAAACAATACAAACCCGCCATCCCATACGCGAAATCGCATTTAAATTCCTCACGTCTCTGCTCTTATTGGCCTCAATTTTCTCCCTCCAAAACTCCGGTCGCGTACTTGGCCACTTAAACAAATGACATTCATGCCCATGCCAAAAACAGCCATTGACCATGATTACTGCTTTATATTTTGGCAGAACGATATCAGGCTTTCCCGGCAGGTCTTTGACGTTCTTCCTGAACCTGAATCCCCTGCGATGTAGTTCCGACCGGATCAATATTTCTGGCTTGGTATCTTTCCCTTTGATACCCGCCATCATCCTTGAGCGTGTTGCCTTGTCGACCACATCAACCATAGCTACTCATCCAGATATTTTGCCTGCTTCTCCAGAACATGCTCGATAAAATCAGAAAGGCTCCACAGCCACTCTCGACTTTCCGGCTTATACGTTTCATGTATTGAGGTGGGGACAACAAGCTGCAGGTCGCTGGCTTCCATTTCATCAAGCTGATTACCGGATATACCCGGCTCCAGGGTCACAAGGTGCTTTCTTTTTATGCGACCAGCCTCAGAAAGCACCTGCCGCCAACGATCCTTGCAGGTAGATTTAGCCCCCAGGATAGTCAGCCCATTATCAGGAAAGTCATGATTTTCATACTGCGGAAGCCCGGGGAAGAGAAAATCGGGCTTTGATCTGTTCTCTGTTTCAGCCCCACGAATATGCGCCACCCCATTTTCCTTGAAGAGGAACTCAAGGTGGTTTTCGAGGGCATAACCCACACGGCTTTTTCGCCTGTTCTGGATGCTCAGCGAATAGGAAACAAACTGTTCCACATCCGAAAATCCGCTTTTCAGCTTTTCTTCAACAAAATGCCGTTCCAGCTGCCGGAACAGGGACTCCTCCCTATCCATCAGCGAGACAAGAGCAGTGTCAGGAAGCTTGACTGGCTGAATTTCAGGGCTCAGTTCAAGCGCAAGTGCCGAGAATTCTCTGGTTTTTGGGAAGGCGCCACCAAAGCGGGCAAGCATCAAGTCCAGATAGCGCGAATCATCCTCGAACAGCTCAATTCCAAGCTCATCCAGAACCCACCTGGCAGACCAGCTTGCCTTGATCTGGTTTTCATCAATGGTCTTTCCGGAAAAAGCATTTGTTGTACTATCAAGGCCAAAAAGCCAGCGTAACTGGGATTCTTCGCTACTTCCTTTGTCACAGAAGACAAGAATCAGCTCCTCCGAAGTGGTCTTTGCAATCAGAAAGAACATCCCTTCCGAAATCAGATCTGTCACTTCATTGGAAACG
>NZ_LWFX01001179.1:0-6400 GCF_001635175.1 Alcanivorax sp. HI0083
GCCACTCAGCTGGCCGCTGCTGCTGCAAACGGCAAGCCAAGAAAGAAGAAGAGCATGAAGAAAAGGGAAAAATGCCGACGCGCCGTTTGCAGCAGCAGCGGCCAGCTGAGTGGCCCAATGGCCATAGAGTGACTCCCGTCCCTGGAAAAACCAGACAGAAGCATACCGAAAAAGCCCCCGGACCCCGAGGGCTAAGGAACCTCTGAATAACTCCTTGCATGCTCAGTCTTTCAGGCTGGCTCGCAATCTATACCCCATTCGGGGCACAGAGGGCGCGATTTTGAAGGTGTCCCCTAACTGGGATCGAGATATGTCCATCCATCGACTCTTCACCTTCAACACGCAACGACGAGTGCGGGCCAGCCTGGAAGACCCGGAGGGCACGGCCTGAAGCGTACATCTGCTGCGCCTTGCCCCTAGGAAAGGGAACCACCCTGTCCGTCAAGACAAGACTCAACAGCTGCACGCTTCAGGCCACGCTGAGTACGCAAGGAGTTATTCAGAGGTTCCCTAACAGGCGGTCATCGAATCAGTTGGCGCCGTAAAGATCGCTGTCCAGTTCCTTCAGGTCCTTGTCCAGCTGTTGCCAGTTAGCCTGGCCATCCACGCTGTCTGCACCGGTCAGTTCATGGTATTCGTCAATGCGTTGCTGCAATTCTGTGAGCACATCCTGCAAAGCCAGCTGATGTCGCTCCGCTTCGGTGCTGCGGTCTCCGCCCCCCTGCTTTTCCAGTTGATCCAGCTCGGCTTCCAGTTCATCCAGCTTGCCTTTGATATCGGCAATCATTTGTTTACCGGTTTCCATAATCGCAACTCCTTGTTCGATCAGGGATTCACAGGTGAACCCGGTTTCAGAGTGGCCCCATTTATTGAACAGGGTCAAGTCTGTCACCGGCAACGGTACAGACGGTCAGACAATCGGGCATCAATACGTGTTCCCGGGGTCCATAATGGTTATGGTCCTTATTAACGGTTTTCGCTACATTGCGGAACAGTCCCTTACCCGATTGACCACGCAGGCCAACAATGAAAAAAACAGCAGAACGAGCAGAGCTGCTCAAGGACATGATTCAGGAAGCCATTGAAGATGGCGCCACCACCGTGGAAGACGTGCACCAGCATATTGCCGGGCTACCGTTTGACGCGCTGGAGAAGCTGGGCCTCTTTGAAGACAAGGCGCCAGCCCTGAAAGAAAAACAGCGCAAGACCATCGGCCTGGTGTACGACACCATTCGCAAGGTGAATCAGGAAGTGGGCGCGCTGATCTCCGAACAGTTTGCGGCACTGGAAGATGCGCGCACCGCAGCTAAAAACATGGACGAAAAAGAAGACTGATCAACGCCAGCTGGACCCCGCCTGAATATACCAGGCGGTCTCCTCCGGCCCCCGGGCAATATCAATCCCCATCGTCATCCCGTACCGGCGAGCGATCAGATAGCGAAACCCGCTACCGTAGCTATTGGCCACTTCGGCGTCTGACAAATCCGAAAGGCTTTCTGCGGCACGTCCACCGCCACCAAAAAAGTTGAACCGCCAGCGAGGGCTGGCTTTCCAGATCGCCTCCACTTCTGCCACCGCGACCGCCTTACCCTGATAGCGAACAGCAGGAATGCCGCGCATATCCACATAAGGCAACACATAAGGTGGCAATCGGGTACTGTCGCTCACATCGACACCGTCATACTGAAGGCGCAGGGCAAAATTGAAATGCTCGTTAACGTTCCAGTAATTCAGGCCCTCCAGCGTATAGCTGCCAAAGTTGATATCACTGCCAACACTGTCCCCGTACCACACATAATTACCCGCATAGTAAAGCCCGGACTGAGGAGCCAGAGGGTTATCCCGGCTATCGTATTCCGCCAGCACCCCCAAGCCGGAGGTACGAATCTTGTCCCCCAGATTGTTGCGCAAGAACGTATTCACCGCCTGTTCCAGACGCGGGCTGGGTAATGAGATATCTTCCTCAAGAGACAGCTCAACCTGCCTGTAAACCTGCCTTGCCCCCAACATCCAGCGGCTTGCGCCGAGCCTGAACTTCAACTCCTGGACCGCCGCCGGCCCTTTCACATTCAGCTCGACAGGGTCACGGAGGTCACGCCCGCCCAATGAATAAAAATCCAGATTCAGATCAGGAAACAAGGCAAAGCCGCGATAACGAATGCGGTCATTATGCCAGAAACCCATGTGCCCCAGTCCTGCCGCGCGCGTTCCATTTTCCGTGGCACCCAGCCCCACCACACTGATGTTATTCGGCAAAATGGCCGGACTGTCACCAGACACCCGCTGCTTTTTTTGTTCCTCACTTTCGTGAAAAAAATCGCGCCCATGCCCAGGCCCGCGCCCACAGCAGGTTCGGTGATAACCATCGGAATCGGCAAGAAACCCTGCGGCACCTCGGAAAGGTAACGGCTGCCATCCAGCATGCCGTCTTCCGGGTCGATCATGTAATCCTGAAAGAAATCCGCCTGAACCGCCCCCGCCATTAAACCTGCAACGATTGCCAGCATCCCTCGCTTCAACATGGCCCGTTCCCTGTTCGCGTTCAGTTTGAAATTATTGCGCTGTTGCGCTTTGATAATCGCAGACTTGCTGCGATGACTCCACCATGCCTCATATGCCGCCACTGATCGGGTTATTACTGATCACCCTGCTCTCCACCGCCTGCCAGGCACAATCCGGCTATGACCCAGACAGCCGTCCGGCCAACACCGCCCTGCCCAGCCCAGCGGAGGGCCCCATCGCCGAAAGCCTGGAGCAACTTCACGACAACCCCGAGCATGAAAATCAATCCGGTTTTTATCTGCTGCACGAGGGACTGTCTGCTTTCGTGGCACGCGTTGCCCTGATTGAAGTGGCCCGGTCCTCGCTGGACCTGCAGTACTATATTGTTTCCGATGACACCTCGTCGCGCATCATTGTCGCAAAATTGCTGGAAGCGGCAGACCGGGGCGTGCGGGTGCGTCTCCTGGTCGACGATCTGGGCACCCGTGTGGCAGAGCCACTCGTTGCCACCCTCGAACAACACCCCAACATTCATATTCGTATCTTCAACCCGGTAACGGCCCGCAGCGGCATTACCCGGGCGTTGCAAATGGCCTCACATTTCGGGCGCACCAACCACCGCATGCATAACAAACTGATGGTGGCGGACAGCAGCGTCTTGATCACTGGCGGGCGTAATCTGGGCGACGAGTATTTTTCCAATACCAATGTGGATTTTCAGGATGTGGATGTGATGGCCGTGGGCAAGATTGTCCCTGACGGCGTAGCCAGTTTTGATCGATACTGGAACACCCCCGCCTCGGTGCCGATCAATCGGGTTCTTGATGCCGACGATGCAGACATGGACCTGCCTACCCTGCAACGCACGCTGCTCCGTTTTCTGGATGAACAAAAGAACAGCGAGTTTGCCAATGCGCTCTCCGGTTCCAGCCTGGGTCGCCGCCTTGTGGAAGGGAAAGTGCCGCTGGACTGGGGGCAGGCCACCCTGTATGCCGACCCACCGGAAAAAGCCACCGCCCGCGACACACTGAGCCGCGATGATTATCTGGGCGCCTCCCTCAAGACCATTCTCGAAAGCGCCCGGCAACGGTTGCAAATCAGCTCCGCGTATTTTGTACCCGGCGATGCCGGAGTGACACTGTTTTCATCGTTGTCCGAACGGGGCGTCAAGGTGGATATTCTTACCAACTCACTCAGTACCACCGACGTGGCTATCGTGCACAGTGGCTATGTGAATTACCGCAAACCGCTACTGGAAAATGGCATCACGCTGTGGGAGCTTCGCGCCGAAGCCGGGCAACAGGAACGCATTCACTGGTTCAAGGGAAAATCCCGCGCCAGCCTGCATGCCAAAACCTTTGTCATTGATGACGACCGCACCTTCATCGGCTCCGTGAACCTGGACGGCCGCTCGATTGTGCAAAACACGGAAATCGGTTTGCTGATTGAAAGCGAATCACTGAATCAACAACTCAGCCAACTGTTTGCCAGCTGGGTCAGTGACGATTCCGCCTGGCATGTCAGCCTTGATGACGAGGGAGAGCTGCAATGGCAGGCGAGAGATGCAGACGACCACACCCCACTGACCCTGGACCACGACCCGGAGACGTCCCGCTGGCAACGCATCAAGGTGTGGATGCTGTCGTGGCTGCCCATTGAATCGCAAATCTGATGCTGACCTGTAGCAACCCGCTACCGGTTAGCGTCGTCATCTTTTTTGTTCACTGCAATTCATCAGCAATACGCACCAGCAAGTCCGTCACGCCAACATCCACACCCGCTTGCGACAGCAACGTGGTTACCTGCCCGCGGTGATGGGTCTGATGATTGAAAAAATGCGTCAGCAAGCTGCCAAACCGCCGCCGCGACGCAACGCCCTTGCTGTTACGATAAGACAGCACGTAATCCAGATCGCCGTCACCCAAATCGCCACACCAATCCACTATTTGCTGATCCAGCCATAGCCGGTGTAAATGCAGCTCGGCAAAGGTGTCCCGTACCGGGGCATCCAGCGTCGGCGGCGTGGGCAACATGGTGATGGGCGCAAGGCTGTCGATACACGCCGGGTGCACCGCAAACCGCTTCAGCCACAGCGTGTCCGCCACCAGCAAATGGTTCAGCGTATTCTCGATGGAACCGAAAAAAGCGCCCCGGTCTTCCCGGCGCACGGCCTCAGGCAGGGTAGCGGTGACCTCAAAAAGGCGCCCGTTCATCCATTGGTTATAGTCTGCCAGCAAACGGACTGTGCTTAACTCACTCATGGCATTCTGCGTTTTATGGCTCTGTTGGCGAATCGGTACAAAACGCCTCGAACCCGGCCTGGGTATTGTCGAAGCCGTGCGCCTCAGCCAGTTCCCATGGGCGCTCGCAGGCTCCGGTGGCCGGGCACCATTGATAACCCGCAGAAGGCAGGCAGCCGAAACGGTCACGGTCACCGCCTACCACCTTCTCCTGCTCGCAGCCGCTGAGTAGTCCCGCTGCCAGCAGCAGGGCAGGCATCGCCGTCGTCATTGCCCTCACATCGCACTCCTTTGCTTGTCGATTCATCGGTTTTGGCAGAGGCGCTCATCACCCCTCTCCGCCCAGCCCCCAGTCTACGACGGATTTCGCAACCCGTCCCTCAACCGACCAGCGCATTATCATCACCGGCCTTTCCCGATTAGAATGGGCGGCTGGCCCGTCGATCCATTTCAATCGGCACAGGCAGCGCCTTGCTGCGGCCACCGACAAGCCCGTTTTCACAGTACCTGCAGTCGCCATGGACAACAGTATGCATAGGACGCAAACACCCGCGCAAACCGGCCCCGCCGGCAGCCGGCTGGTTCAGCTGCTCGCCAGCCTGGACCCGAAAGCCGCCGCGTCCTCCCATCCCTGTTTTGCCGAACGGCTGGGCCGCCTGTTTGACCTGTCCGACACCATTGCCCTGGATGCCGCCACCCAGCACCGCCCCAGCGGCCCCTTCACCGCCCAGGACGATATCACCGCCACCCTGCAGGCCGACCTGCTGAAAACCCGTAACACCCTGCTGGAGAACCTGAGTTACAGCTTCGCCGGCAAACAGGCCGCCTCGGTGATCAGCCTGCCCGCAGTGAACCGCAACACCCCGGCAGACAAGCGCCCCAGCTTTGGCCCCTACGAACGCTTCCACCAGGCCCACCAGCGGCAAATGATCGCCGCCCTGACCAACCTGCGCCTGCGCGCCCGCCGCCAGCTCACCGCACACAGTGCCGAGCTGGCCCGGCTGGCCGAGCTGGATGCGGTGTTCGAGCACAGCCTCTCGGCCTACGTACGCCGCTGCTTTACCGCCCTGCCCGCCTTTCTGGAAAAGCGTTACCGCACGCTCTGGCAGCAGGGCCAACACACACCACCGCAGGACTGGATGGCCGCCAACGGCTGGCTAGCGCAGTTCTGTCAGGAAATTCAAATGCTGTTGCTGGCTGAACTGGACGCCCGTCAGGAGCCCATTCTGGGCCTGCTGGGCGCAGCCACCGCCGCGTCCTGCGACGCAACCACCGGCTCCACGTTCGCCGACATTGATCACAAGGAAAGCACCACCCCATGAGACGTTTTTTATTTGCTCTGCCCTTTGCTCTTGGCACCGTGGCCGTTATCTGGATTGGCGCCACCTTTTTGCGCAATCCGGTGGCCCTCACCGTTACCCTGCTGATCGCCGCCGTCTACGGGCTCGGCTTTGTGGAACTGCTGCGCTATCGGCGCGACACCGCCCGGCTGGATCAACAACTGCAGCAGCTCCCCGAGCCCGATGCCGGCCGGGAATCGCTGACCCGCTGGCTCACCGACCTGCCCGGCACGTTGCGCCATGCCGTGCAACGCCGCGTCGACGGCCAGCCCGCCGCCCTGCCCGGCCCGGTGTTAACCCCTTACCTCACCGGCCTGC
>NZ_LWFX01001180.1:0-3263 GCF_001635175.1 Alcanivorax sp. HI0083
GCGCAGCGGTGGCGGCGCCGCCCAGCGTGGGTGCCGGTTCGCCATTGCCGTTGCCCGCCCAGACCCCCACGGTATAGCGCCCGTTACTGCCGATGGCCCAGGCATCGCGCAGGCCATAGCTGGTACCGGTTTTCCAGGCAATGGGCTGGCTGGAGCTGAACAGCCGCCATTGCCGTGCAGTGCCGGGCCGGGCCACGTCCCGCAGGGCATCCAGTGTTAACCAGGCGGCACCGGGGCTGAGCACCGGCACGCCGGGCTGGCGGTCGGCCATGGCGGATTGCAGCACCGCCACCGGGTAGGGCGGGGCCTGCAGGGCGCTGGCAAACAGGCGGGCGTAAATGCCGGTGAGTTCGCTAAGCGTGCCTTCCGCCCCGCCCAGCACCAACGTTAAGCCGTAATCTTCCGCGCTGCGAAACAGAGTGCCCATGCCCATGCGTTGCAACTGGCTGTGAAAGCGGCCCAGCCCGTATTCACGCAACATGCGTACGGCGGGAATGTTCAGCGACTGGCTGAGCGCCTGGTGAGCAGGGACCGCCCCCCGGTAGGCGTGGTCGAAATTTTCCGGGCTGAAGCCACCGTAGTTGGTGGGCAGATCCGGCACCAGGGTATCGGGCAGCAGCAAGCCGTCATCAAGCATGAGTCCGTACAACAAGGGCTTGAGAACACTGCCGGTGGAACGCGGGGCGCTGGCGATATCCACGGCGGCGCCATACTCATGGGCATCGCCGTGGGTGATGTTGCCCACATAGGCGCGAGTGGCCAAATCAATGTGATCGATCACCACCACCGCCACGTTATGCACCCCCTCCCCCGCTAACCGCTGCCCATGCTGGCGCGCCAGTTCGCGCACGCGGTGCTGCAGGTCCGCATCCAGGGTGGTGTGAAACAGGTGCTGCGGGCTGCTGGCACGGAGGGAGGTAAGCAAGTGGTCGGCACTGCCGGGGAGCGGTCTGGGGGCATCGGGCAAGGGCTCCAGCAAGGCCAGCTTCAGGTCCGTCGTCGACAGGTCGCCCTGGCTGTGCAGAGCGTTCAGCAAAGTGTTGCGTTTGGCCAGCAACCGCTCCCGGTTCCGCCCGGGGTGAATCAGCGAGGGGGCATTGGGCAGCACCGCCAGCAGCGCCGCTTCCGCCCAGCTGAGCGCCGCCGGTTCACGGCCAAAATAGCGCCAGGCGGCGGCCCGCAATCCAACGATGTTGCCGCCAAAAGGAGCCCGGCTGGCGTACTCGATCAGTAGCTCATCCTTGCTGAAATGCCACTCCATCTGCAGGGCCAGCACCGCTTCGCGGGCCTTTTCCGATAGGGTTCTGGGCGGATCATCCCGTAACAACCGGGCCAGCTGCATGGTGAGTGTGGAGCCGCCACTGACCACCCGCCCGGCGCGGGCATTAAGCCAGGCCGCACGGGCAATGGCCAATGGGTCGACACCAGGGTGGGCGAAGAAGCGTTTGTCTTCGTAGCTCAGCAAGGCACGGCGATATTTGTCCGGCAGAGTTTCCACCGGCACAAAGCGCCATTGTTCATCTGCCGCGATACGGGCCCCGAGAAGGCGGTCATTACGATCCAGCATCAGGGTGGCATAAGGGGTGTTCGTGAGCCGCTCCGGCAGCGGCCAGAACTGCAAAACCGCCACCACCGACACACCGATAATGAGCAGAAGCAGAATAATACGGCGCCAGAATGTCATCGTTGGTAGGTGCCCATTGCAATATCGGTTGTGGGGCCAGTCGCCGACGCCCTTCATGATGCAAGCATCATTTCCCACAGCGAATGCTTCACACTGGCTATTTCAGATCATCTAAAGATGATCCACCACCAGCATGCCCTCCTGTGGGAAGCGATGCTTGCATCGCGAACAAAGGCCGGCTGGGTGGAAATCAGCGTAGTCGATCTCCGCCAAACCGAACAAACCCTACTCCCGCTTCACCTCGATCCATTGCCCTTTGCTGCGGGCCTGGCGGGTGCCGTCGTACATGGCTTCCACGTTCCAGGCGGGCAGGTAAAAGCGGCCGGCAAAGGACGCATTGAGGGCCACGCGCACGGTGAGGCTGTGCTTGTTGCCCGGCTTCAGGTCGAAGTAATGCATGACACGATCGTCGCGCAGATCCTGGTACGTGACGCGCTCCTGCTCGTCGGCGCTGCCATCCAGCCGGCTGCTGGTAATCTGCCAGCCGGACGGCAGGATCTGGGTCAGCGCCAGGTTCTCCAGGGCGCGGTTACCGGTGTTGGTCACGGTGACTTCGGCAACAAAATCCTGCCCCTGGGGCAAACTGGCCGGGTTTACAGGTTTGCCGTCAGCAAGGAAACGGGTAGCCAGGCTAAGCCCCTCACTGCTGGCCTGCTCATTACCCGGCAGCGGTGTTCCGGTATTGCTGAGGGTGACAAACAGTTTGCGCTCGCTATCGTTACGAACACTGAAGGCTTGCGCAGATTCGCTATCGGTCAGTGCCTGGCGGTAAACCGGCGAGGTGGCCGCGATGTCCTGCCAGTCCTGCTTGCCTTCACTCAGCGCAAATTGATAGCCCTTCTCATCACTCTGACCCCCCGCATAGCGGGCCATGGCCATCAGCGACCAGGCGGTGGTCTGGGTGCTGTACCAGTGATCGGCAGAAAGCTGGCTGGCGATGTCCTGCGCCAGGGTCCAGGCCGCGGCGGTATCATCACGGGCATCGGCCACGGTGAGGCGGATAGCCTGATCACGCAGCAAGGAACCATAGGTGTAACTGGCGCCGTCGTATTCCAGATCGGCAGCAGCGTTGGCGGTAAGCTCCGCCGCCACATCGGCCAGGCCCATTTGCAGGTAGGCGGCCGCCAGCAACCAGCGGCCACTGTGATAACTGGCACTGCGTGAGTAATCCGGCTTGGCCATTTGCAGCCGCTCGCGCAGCCGGTTCATGGCCCCCACCTGCGGTTTGCCGGCCAGGGCCAGGGTGTACTGGCGATAGGCTTCAGCGCTCCACTGCCAGGGCCGGTCGCCCAGGCTCTGGCTACGACGAACCTGATAGGCCGCCCAGTTATCCAGCATGGCAGCCGGCACCGCGTAGCCAAGCCGTTTGGCTTCCAGCAGGAAGTGGCCCGCATAGCTGGTGCCCCAATCACTGGCATTGGCCAGGCCGGGCCAGTAGCTGAAACCGCCATCGGCCAGCTGGAAACGTTGCAGGCGTTCAATGCCGGCGGTGACGTTGTCCTGGACCTCCTGCTTTTGCTGCTCGTCCAGTTGCAGTAGTTGATTCAGGTACAGCTGCGGCAACACCGATGAGGTGGTC
>NZ_LWFX01001181.1:0-6630 GCF_001635175.1 Alcanivorax sp. HI0083
CAGATACTTGCTCGAACCCAACTCATAACCCTGATCATTCTCATCCAGAGGAATGTTGGCACTGACCTGCGCGCCCCAGCTCCAGCTGTCATATTGCTTGTTCAGGGTCAGCCCCGGGCGCAACTCATAGCTGCCGGAGCCCAGCTGCATGGGGTAAGGCAGCTGCAGATCCTGACCCGCCATGGGAATATAGTCTTCTTCCTCGATAGAACCGGTGGGCAGCCCAAACACCATATTCAGGTGCAAGCGGTAGCCATTTTCATCGTAGAACTTGTAGAGGCCTCCGATGCTGGCATCGCCGATCCCTGAGGTTTCCGTATCGAACTCGCCTAGGGTGGTGTTACCCATCATGGTCATGCGGGTCTTGGTGGTCATCTCGTTGGTGCTGTACGGCAACATCGCCATCAGGGTGAGGTTATCCGTGGGCGCGTACATGCCACCAAGCATATGCATGTGCATGGTCATCTCGTACGGCAGGGCTTTCATGTTCATCATGCCCATGCCCGGAATCTCGGCAAATGCTTCATCCGTGCTCAGAGAGTCACTACCGGATTTCGCCCCACTCATGCCCATGCCCATATAACGGTAGGAAAGCATCCACTCACCCTTACCGTGCGTGTGGTCACCCATCACAGAAATCGGCGCATGGCTGTCAGCGCGCCCGCCATCATAGTGGGCAAGCACAGCAGGACTGACAGTAAACAGCGACAGCGATATCGCAGCGGACAAAACGGAACGAGACATGACATTTCCCCGGCATTGAATATTCGCCCGCAAGGATACGGGCCCGGGAAAAAATACCAATGTGGCAAAGTGTCACACCGCTCAAGCGCGAGAGTCAGTGGGCGTGAGCTTACCCGGCTCCTGGTGAAACGTTTTCTGGTATGCCTTGCGATATTGACCCGGCGCACACCCCTGCCAGCGCTTGAACGCATGGTAAAAATTGGCGGTATCGGAAAAACCCAGTTCAGCGGCCAGGCCGTGCATGTCGCAACGGGGCTGGCTCAGGGCCTTGCAGGCATGCTGATGGCGCACCTGATCGCGCAGTTGTGCAAACCGCGCACCTTCTTCCTGGAGGCGCCGCTGGAGCGTACGCGGGGTCATGGCCAGCGCATCGGCCACCGCTTCCATGGTCACCGTATGCTCACCGAGTAGCCGCTCCAGATGCTTGATCACCTGCCCGGTAATACCCGCCGCCCGAGACAGGCCTGCCAGCACCTGGTCCGCAGAACGGCGTAATCGTTCATTGTATTTCGGATAGGCGCGGGGCAACGGTGTGCCAAGCAGCTCGGCACTGAACTGGATGGCATTCTGGCTGGCAGCAAACGACAACGGACACTGGAAAAAGGCGCCATAGCTTTCCAGCTCATCAGGCGATGGCTGGCCGTGCAGGAAGCAGGCGCCAGCCAGGGGCATTTCCGCCCCCAGTAATGAGCGCCCGATGGACACCATGGTGGCCACCACGACTTCGTTGTGTGCCCGCGTGGCCGTAAAGCGCAAGGTCGGGTCCTTGCTGATCACCGATAGCTGCACATTCTTGCCGTGCAGGTCGAGAGAGAAATCCAGGTAGGGAACCACCAGATCCTTATAGCGAAACAGCATGCCGATCCCGTTATCCAGGGTATTGGCGGTAGCCATCAGGTTACCCAGCAAGTCCAGATTGCCATAATGGTTATCCGCCCCCACATGCAGGCCGAATAGCGGATCATCACTTTCCGTAAAGGCGGCATAGAGCAACGCATCCAGCTGCCCGAGGCTGATGAAGCGATCGCTGCGGCCGACAATATCCGCATCGATCCCCACCTGCTCGAACAAGGCCTGCACGTCCAGTTGATCACGTAACGAGACTTCAAGAAGCCCCGGCAAAATCGAGGCCGGTAACAGTGTTGTTGTCATGCTGACTCCTCGCAATCACCCGAAACTAGGCAAAGGCCCCGGGCAGGTCAACAACGTCTGCCGAATTGGCCCGTTTTACCGACTGGAGGTTGGTGCCTACTGTGCGTAATCTAGGGAGCTTTGAATAATGGCTTTGGTGCTATCGCAGTGGCCTGCGTCACGCACTTCCTGGCAGCCCCTTCCACCCAATAAAAACACGGATGCAGCATGCTAAAACGTTATCTGGTCGACGAAGTCACCGACACCCGCGCCTCCCGCAAACAAGCTTTCAAACTGTTTGTCGACGCCGACAACTGGGCCAGCTGGTGCTCGGTGGTCCGCCACGCCCGGTTACTTAATGGTGGCTGGCGCCCCGGTGCCCTGCTGCTGTTTGTGGTCGACCTGCCTCGCCTGCCGCCAGCCCCCGTGGTGGTGAAAGTACTGGAATACAAGGAAAACGAGCGTATCACCTGGGGGCTACAACTACCGTTTGCCCGCATTATTCACCGCTTTACCTTTATCGATGATGGCCAGGGCGGCTGCCGGGTACATCAGGAAGAGTGGACTGAAGGCCTGCTGACCTTGCTGGCCTGGCCCGCCGGCAAAGCCATTCACCGCTTCGATACGCAGTTCGCGGCAGAATACGCAGCCATGTTCTGAAAACGGTCTGTTCGCTGTATACCGTGCAAGACTGAAGCCCCTGTAACGTAAACCGGATACCTCATGACCCATCGATTGTTTAAGGCCTATTGCCGGGCCGTACTGGCACACCCTGTCTTCTGGCTTGTGCTGCTGGTGTTGCTTTGTGGCGTCGCTGCCACGCAGGCCCGCAACTTCAAGATCGACGCGTCGGCGGACTCAATGGTGCTGGAAAACGACAAAGCGCTGGAGTATTACCGCAAGGTTTCCAAACAGTACGGCGGCAGTGATTTCCTGATCATCACCTACAGCCCCAAAGACAAACCCCTGTTCCAACAGAACAGCCTGGACCACCTGCAATCCCTGCAGCAATCGCTCAAGGATGTGGACCGGGTCAGTTCGGTCTACAGCATGCTGGATGTGCCCCTGCTGTTCAGCCCCCAGGTGGAATTCAGCGACCTGGCCAACGACTACCGCACCCTCACCAGTGACGGCGTGGATCTCTCCCTGGCCGAAAAGGAATTTACCGACGAGAACCCGCTCTACGAAGACTTATTGGTCAGTGACGACGGCAACACCACCGCCCTATTGGTGAGCTTCGAACGCGACCAGAAATATTACGACCTGCTCTACAAACGCAACGACCTGCGCGACCAGCAACGCAACGGCGAACTGAACGAACAAGGCCAGCAAGCACTGGAAGCTGCCACTCGCGCCTTCAGTGACTACAGCAGCCAGATCCAGCAACGCACCGCCGGGGAAATCGACCAGGTGCGTGAGATCATGGACCGCTATCGGGACGACGCCAACCTGTTCCTGGGCGGCGTGCCGATGATCACCACCGACCTGGTGCGCTTTATCCGCTCGGACCTGAAAGTGTTCGGCGTCGGCGTGCTGGTCTTCCTGATCCTCACCCTGTTCCTGATTTTCCGCCGCCCTCGCTGGGTGATCGTGCCGCTGGCCTGCTGTGGTGTCACCGTCCTGACAGTCACCGGCTGGCTGGGCTGGATGGACTGGAAGGTGTCCGTGATCAGCAGCAACTATATTTCCCTGCTGCTGATCATCACCATGTCTATCACCATTCACCTCACCGTGCGCTTTCGCGAGCTGCACGAAGAGAACCCGGACGCCAGCCAGAAATGGCTGATCCGCGAGACCGCCGCCCACATGATGCGCCCCAGCATCTACATGATCCTCACCACCATGGTGGGCTTCTCCTCGCTGGTCATCAGCGGCATTCGCCCGGTAATCGACTTCGGCTGGATGATGACCCTGGGCCTGGGCGTGTCACTGATCGTCTGCTTTCTGGTGTTCCCCGCCCTGCTGGCCCCGCTATCCGCCGGCCAACCCCGGCAAGGGCGTGATCTCAGCCGGGAATTGACCCTGGCCTTCGCCGGCTTTACCGAGCGCCGCCGGCCCATTCTGCTGATCGTCGCGCTGGCCGTGATCGTCGCCTCCCTGTGGGGCGTCAGCCGCCTGACCGTGGAAAACCGGTTCATTGATTACTTCCAGAAAGACACGGAAATCTATCAGGGCATGCTTCAGATCGATCGCAAACTGGGCGGCACCACCCCACTGGATATCGTCATCGATGCGCCCAAGGCCACAACCGCGCAAAAAGCCGCCCTCAACCAACCCGCCACCGGCTGGGACGGTGACAGCATGGAGGACAGCCCCAGCGACCCGTTTGCCTCTGACAGCCCTGACGAGGCTGGCAACGCGGATCCCTTTGCCAGCAGTGACCCTTTCGCGGCAGACAGCGCCGATCCTTTTGCCGACGGTGACCCCTTTGCCAGCGAGGCCGGTGCAGACCCCTTCGCGACGCCGAAAAAGGCTGAACCCAACCCGCTCAAGGGCGCTTACTGGTTCACCCCGGCCCGGCTGGGCCAGCTGGTGGACATTCAGGACTACCTGGAATCCCTCCCGGAAACCGGCAAAGTGCTCTCCATCGCCACCACCTACGAGGTGGCGGAAAAACTGAACGGGCGGCCGCTCAGCTATGTGCAGCTGATGCTGCTGGCCAGCTTTATCCCGGATGATTTGCGCAACCAGCTGGTCAAGCCTTACCTGTCTGACGACGGTGACCAGGTGCGCATCAGCGTACGGGTAATCGATTCCGACAAGAACCTGAACCGTAACGAACTGCTCGCCAAGATCCGCACCGACCTGCAAAACGACTTTGGCCTGCAGCCGGAACAGGTGCACCTCACCGGTGCCATGGTGCTCTACAACAACATGCTGCAAAGCCTGTTCGACTCCCAGATCAAGACCCTGGGTTATGTCTTTGCGGCGATTCTGTTCATGCTGCTGATCCTGTTCCGCAGCCTCCCCGTGGCACTGATCAGCATGGTACCCAGCCTGATCTCCGCATCCCTGGTGCTCGGGCTGATGGGCTGGATCGGCCTGCCGCTGGACCTGATGACCATCACCATCACCGCCATCACCATTGGCATCGCCGTGGATGACACCATTCATTACATCCACCGCTTCCACGAAGAACTGCCCAAAGACAACGACTACGTGGCCACCATGAAGCGCTGCCATGGCTCCATCGGTAAAGCGATGTACTACACCTCGCTCACCATCATTGCCGGCTTCTCCATCCTTGCTCTGTCCAGCTTCAACCCCACCGTCTACTTCGGCCTGCTCACCGGCCTGGCCATGCTGGTCGCCCTGCTCAGCAATCTCACCCTGCTGCCAGCACTGCTGATCACCGTCAAACCCAAACTCAGAGCGGGCTAACCCCTCCGCCGGCCACTGAGGGAGCTTGCAAGCAAGCTCCCTCGCCCTTCCTGTCCCTCTGCTTTATCGCAAGGCGGAAATGGCACAAGTAATCGTCGCCACAATAACGCCTCCTTCTAGCCCAATGCTGTTCACTTAAGAGAAGCAGCGCTACGCCAACATCTTCGTCATGCGAGCATGACTTCCCACCAATCCCGAAGTTTGAGGGAGGTTGTGGGAAGCGATGTTTACATCGCGAAGGCTTTAGGCATGGCACAGAACCTTAAGTGAACGGTATTACCCCTCTAGCCGGTTTTTTTGCCCAATAAATGGCAGAATGCCATCAACAGAAACCGGGCGGGGGCTCGGGATACAACAGAGGGAAGGGGTACATCAAGATGTTTCATATTGCAGATTCCAGACCGATGCTCTGGTCAATAGCGTTGCTCTCCGTGCTGGCCTCCGGTTGTACCGGCACCCAATACATGCCAGCGCAAGGCCAACTGGCCGGCCCGGCGACTGCGCCACAAGCGCTGCAAGGTTTCGCGGGCACCGCCGATATTCAGCTGGATCTCCCCGGTGGTTACGCCTCACCCGAGGCTCGCAACTACCCCACCCAGCTCGCCACCAGTGAAGTCAGCCGCTGGTTTGCCGATGCCGGCGAAGACTTAACCGTGAGCATGCATAACGAGAACATCGATGACAGTGGCTGGATCACCATGATCCCTTACTTCCTCACGCTCGGTATTTTGCCCTCCTGGGTAACCACCAAGGGCGAGACCGTCATGGAAGTGAAAGCCGGGGACCAAGTACTGTTCCAGAACCGCGAACCCGTGCAATACAAGTCAGCCCTCTCCATGCTGCTCCCTACTTCCTACCTGGTAGGCAGTCCCGGCACGGAGCAGTACGAAGTCATGACCAACGACCAGCTCAACCGTCACAAGCAGGCGTTGCAACAATTCATTCAGTCCCAGCAGGCCGGCTACGAAAGTGCCGTGTCCGCAGGCACCGTCGACGCCTACCGTCAGTATCTCAACAACAACCCGGAATCCTTCTTCCGCATGGAAACCCTGCGCCGCCTGGCCGAGCTGGCTCCCGCCACCCATGCACTGCCCTATCACCGCGATAACATCGCCATCGACAGCGCCTACATCGTCTACCTGCCCGATGAATACGACATCTGGTTTCTGGGGCCACAAGACATGAAGGTCTACGACGTATTGCGGCTTTCCCGTGATGAAGACAACACCTTGCTAGCCTCACGCATCCGTGCCGCCAAGCAGCCATACAAGGTCTTCAACACGGACGAAATCGCCCTGCTCAAGGAAGGCGGCCTGTCCTCCAACCTTATCGCCGCCATGATTGATGCCAGCGCCAGCAGCCAACCCGGCCCAA
>NZ_LWFX01001182.1:0-7232 GCF_001635175.1 Alcanivorax sp. HI0083
AGCGAAGTGCACGGCTTTGAGGAGTTTGACATTCAGCGTGCCGAGCTGGCCTTCACCACCATCATCCCCAAGTTGATGGGCGCGCAGAAAACCGTCGTTTCCATGCAGGTGGGCTCGGAATTTATTCCTGATCTACCCAAGCAGGACCAGATGCGCTTCCGTCGCCACACCAACTTTGGTGTCGGCGAACTGGGAGAAGACGGTTATGTCACCGACTTCAGCTGGGGCTATCAGCTGAGCCTGACCTCCACCTACGCCAACGCCATCGGCGCGGTCTCATTGACCCCTGGCCTGACCTTCAATCACGGTGTTGAGGGTTATTCCAGCGATGATGCGATGCAGGAAGATGCCCGTACCGTCGGCGTGAGCCTGGGCATGGCCTACAAGCAACTCAGCGCCAACCTGTCCTACACAACCTACAACGATGAAGAGTACAGCGTGGTCGAAGACCGGGATTACCTGTCCCTGAGCACCACCTACAACTTCTAAACGGATAGTGAAACAGCCGGCCACGGCCGGCTTTTCTCAAGAGGATGGAAACCATGAAAAAACTGCAATTGACCCTGTTGGCCCTGTTCACCGTACTGCTCGCAGCCTGTGCCAGCGGCTATCACGACACCAAAGTCATCAGCGCTGAAACCGGCTCCCAGGCCACACCCAAAGGCCCATACCAATCCCTGGTGGTTGGCGTGCTGGTCGATCATGAACTGCGTGAGCATCTGGAAGATGCCATTGTCGCCAAGTTTGCCGCCATGGGCATAAAAGCCACCGCCGCCTACACCGTTTACGGTGACAAGGGCGTCGAAGGCAAAAGCCTGGACTACCTGGCCAAGCGCATGAAGGACAATGGTTTTGACAGTGCTCTGGCGATCCACCTGGAAGACCTGACCACACAAACCACCGAGGTCAAAGGCGACCCAGGCGTGGCCATTCCAGCCAGTGCCGGCATGACCATGACTCCGCAGGTTTACAGCCCGGACTTCTATGTCAACGAAGACATCTATACCGCTCGCCTGGAGCTGTGGGACGTGGACCAGAAAGCCATTGTCTGGACCGGCAAGACCGTCAGCTTCAACACCGGCGGCTTCAAGGGGCTGGAAAAAGGCGCGGACCACTATGCCAAAACCATTACCGACGCGATCAAGGATTCCAACATTTTCTGATTCTGTTTTCTCCGTCTTGTCTTAAATGTGGATTGTCTCCACCTTCCTCGCCCACTTCGGTGGGCGTTTTTTTTGCCGCTCTGCGGCTGCAGCACGCTTCACGCTGCATGCACCAGGCTAAATACCGGATCGTCCTGCTGCGTGTGCTTGCGGCGGCCCCGAAAGCGCTACCCGCATCCAGAAATAGCCACCGGCTATCGTGCGGCGTGGTTCCAGCCTCTTGCACCCTTCCCGCGCTGCCGCTACTCTTTGACCTGCAATGAAGCGAATTCAAGAGGCATGACCATGCACGCAGCACAGCTCAACACACGCACCCTGACTGGCCCAGTGGCCGGTATGGCGGTGTCTGCTGCGTCTTATTACGGGTATTGGTTTAGCCGCTCGCGCGCCTGACCGACACTCAGGCGCGCCCGTTAAGGGACGCCTGCCGAACACATGAAACCCCGGCCGGTAACCCGCCCGGGGTTTTTTATTGCCCACACAAACAGACAAATGCAACACAGGGACAACACCATGTATCGCTATCGACTGAACCGCCTGACCACCCGATTTAGCCGCTGGCTACGTCAGCGCACCGCCACACAACGATCGACGAATCACGCGCGACGATAACGCGCCGCAGTATTAAGGGAAGATCATGCAACAGGTAAACAGCCAACAGACAGAGAACACCGACAGCCGACTCCACCACCATCAGGCTTCGCCACGACGCAGCCTGCCGCTGCCCTCCCCCACGGTGCTGCGTGAGCGGCTGCCGGTTGATGGCCTACTGGCGACACAGATCGAACAGCACCGACAGACCATTCGCAATATCCTTAATGGCGAGGATCCGCGCCTGTTGGTGATCACCGGGCCCTGCTCCCTTCACGATCCCAAATCCGCCCTGGAATACGGCCACCGCCTGGCCGAGTTGGGTGCGCAGCTGGACGATAAAATCTTCATCGTCATGCGCGCCTACGTGGAAAAGCCCCGTACCACCGTGGGCTGGAAAGGCATGCTCTACGACCCACACCTGGACGGCAGCAACGATATCGCCACCGGATTGAACGTCTCCCGCCACCTGCTGCTGGATCTGGCCCGGCTGGGTTTGCCACTCGCCACCGAGCTACTGCACCCCATGGCCGCCGATTACCTGGGCGACCTGCTGAGTTGGGCGGCCATCGGCGCACGCACCACGGAATCGCAGATTCACCGGGAAATGGTCAGTGGCCTGCCCCTGCCGGTGGGGTTCAAGAATGGTACCGATGGCAGCATCGGTGTGGCCTGCGACGCCATGGGGGCTGCCATTCACCCACACACGCATCTGGGCATGGATGAGCATGGCCATAGCGCCCTGCTGCAAACCGCCGGCAACCCGGACACCCACCTGGTGCTGCGCGGCGGCCACGACGGCCCCAACTACGATGCCGCCAGCGTGCAAGCTGCCGCCGCTGCACTGGAGGCCAAGGGCTGCAACCCGCGACTGATCGTGGACTGCAGCCACGCCAACAGCGGCAAGGATCCGCTGCGCCAGCCCGCGGTATTACAGGATCTGCTACAGCAACGAACTCAGGGGCAAACGGCTATCGCCGGGGTGATGCTGGAAAGCCATCTCCATGAGGGCCGGCAGGGGCAGGACAAGCCGCTTCAGTACGGCCTGTCCATTACCGATGGCTGCCTGGGCTGGGACAAAACCCGATCGGCACTTTGCGCGATTGGATAAGATCGAACGGGACAGGGAAACCCACACCCCCTCCCATTGCGGAAGGGGTGTGACGTGAACGTTGCAGGCACCGCTTGCGCTGCCATACTTTAACGATTCTCAGGGCCGACGACTCCACAAGGGAACCCACATGCTCAATAACCTGACTCTCGACCAACTCATCACGGCCTTCGTCGTTTTCCTTTGCGTCATCGCCACCGTGGCGTTCATCGTCTATCTGAAAAATCGCTCGGGTAACGAATAGTTTAGGGTCACGAATAGTTTAGGGTCACGAATAGTTTAGGGTCACGAATAGTTTAGGGTCACGAATACAACAGTGATCCCGTCCCCATCTTGATCACGTTGCCACCAATGCGGCAGCGCACTTCCTTGCCCGGGCGCTTGTCGAACTCCGCATGGAGAATACTCTTGCGCGTCTCATGACTGCCCCGGTCTATCGACAGCGTATGGGTCCCCGGCGCGGTCTCGCCCTGCTCTGCCAGGTAAGCAATAAACTCCGGCATCACGGCGCCAATGGGGGGAAAGGCATCGCGGGGTAATGAAGGATTCAACAAACGCCCGTGGAACTCCGTAAACCCGGTAATGCTGCCCGGGGCGAACAGAAACAACTCCGAGGTGTACACACCGCCGAACAAGTCGGACCAACGGTCCGCATTCAGACTGGCGGCCAGCACGTGCTCCGGTTTGGTAAAGGGCACGACCAACGTTGGCTTGTCCACACTGACCACCATCGGTTTGTACTTGCTGAAAGAGATGTGTTTTTCGTCAATATTCAGCGCCGCGGCCAGACGGGGAATTTCCGGGGTGTAGCGGTCAATGGTCGGAGTCAGCACCCGGGCAAACTGAATGGCCCCCGGCGAGCGGCTATCACCCTTATCAATAAAGCTCTCAATCCATTGTTCGTTTTGCCTAAGCAGAAACGAAGCAAACTCGCCCTCATCCTTTGTCATTCCCATTTCATAGGCCACATAGGAGGCGGCCAGAATGGTATGGGCACCAAATAATTGCCGGCCTTTGCTATTGAACACCGTCACTGGCGAAGCGCTGTTGCCCGGCTCGATAAACACCGTTTCGGTTTGCTGAAACTCACCGGCAATGGCCGTTTTGCTGGAGTCACTACTGTTGGCCGCATCCAGTGTAACCACCGGAACCTGGGTGCCCTGAAAGGGTGCACCCGCGAATACATCAAGCAACGAATAATCGAGAGCCATCATCCTCACCTTTTTTATAATCGTCTCTCTCGACTATGCCGCAAGGGGATAAGAATGCAATCACAGAGAAGGGAAAATAACAGCAAATGAGGAGGGGTTTTTACGTAGGTCGGATTAGCCTAATGGCGTAATCCGACATTTAACCGAGCCGTTACAGCACGGGGGAAAAACTCAGGCGATAGCCCCTTCACGGGCCCATTCGCAACGTACTCGCAGGGGGGCGTCAGAGGGTTCGTGGTACACATCGGCACTGTCCCACACGAAGGTATGAAACCCGGACAACTCGGTTTCCAGGTGCACTACCGCATTCACCCAGTACATGTTTTTGAGCAGGGACTCGAACTTGGCAATCCAGTGTTCCCACTCGTACTCCACCGCCCGATAAGACATGCCGAAATGAATCACCTGGGTCTGGAAGGTGCCGCCCATCAAGTCATCACCGGGCACGGAAAACATTTCCCGACACAGGAACGGCCACTCATCTGCCTGCGGCAATTGCCGAATGGCTTTACGGTTCTGAAAACAGCTCGTCTTGCGCTCCTGCAAATTGCCAAACGGCAAATGCTTGATGCAACCGTAAACGATGGATTCGTTATCCAAAAAACACCCCGAAAATCAGCTAACAGCTACGAGTTTCTAGCTTACAAGGACAAGCACATAAAAATACAGGTACCCGGTTCGAGTCTTTCGCGAAAGAAGCAATATAACGACATTTACCCACCTCACCAGACGCAAACGGTACAGCTATTGACCCCCTACAAAGAAACCCAAATCATAATGAACTTTTCGACCCTCCCTATCTAATTTGCGTAGCTCGTAGCTCGTAGCTCGTAGCTCGTAGCTCGTAGCTCGTAGCTCGTAGCTCGTAGCTCGTAGCTCGTAGCTCGTAGCTACCCCCTGCCACATCCCTGCATCTGTTGCTGATAACGGTTTGCCATGGATGCCGTGCGTTGGGCCGCGCCTTTCATCCACTTGTTGTTTTTCCAGGTACCGCGGGCATAGCCGCCGTGGCCGGCGTAGTAATTGAGGTAAAGGTTATAGGTGTCGTTACGGGCCACGCCGTTTTTTTTGTAGCTCTGGTAGTGGTACCAACCGACAAACCGCACCGCATCCTTGAAATCATCCCGGTCCGCACCACGGCGACCGGTGGCGTCCTTGTACCAGTCCCAGGTGCCATCCAGCGCCTGGGGATACCCATAGGCCGACGACGGGCGTTTCCAGGGAATGAAACCCAGCAGCTTGGTCCGGGGCGGCCTGGCCTTGGCGTTGAAACCCGATTCCTTGTAGATGGTTGCCATCAATACCGGTACCGGCACACCGTATTCCTTCTCGGTGTTCTTGGCGTACTTATACCAGTTATTGAACCAGCCACCCCTCTGATCGAACACCGCGCAGACATTGTCCGTGTTGGTCGGTGTGCCGGCACAGCCACTCAGGGTCAGTGCCGCCAACAGCAGGGGTAGCCAGATTTTCATAACGCTCCCGGGTCAATGCCGTGCTGGGTCAACAGGGACAGTAGCGCAGCTTCGTCGCACACCTCAACGCCCAAGGATTCCGCTTTCGCCAGTTTGGAACCGGCCGACGCGCCCGCCACCACCGTACTGGTGTTTTTGGACACCGACCCCGCCACTTTTGCTCCCAACTGCTGCAACGCCTGTTTGGCCTGGTCACGGGTAAGCTGCTCCAGGGTGCCGGTAAGCACCCAGGTTTGCCCTTCCAACGGCCGACTTTCGGCCTGGGCCGGGGCGCGGGCAGACAGAGCGGCAACCTGATCCTCTGCCTCCTGCAAGCGGGCTTGCCAACCGTTCTCCGCCAGTGCCCTGGCCAGCTGCGTCATAACCCCGGAGCGCACGCCCTGGGGTTCCGCGCCCGCGCCTTCAGCCGCCGCCACGCTCAATTGCGCCACGGTGCGGAAGTGCCCACCGAGGGTTTCCAAGGACTTGTCACCAATGCCCTCAAGATTCATGCCCAACCGCTTGGCGGCTTTCAGCAACTGCGCCAGCGTCAGGCTGTTCACAAAGGCTGCCGAGGGCACCCCGCTGGCCTGCGGGTTCACCCCTTCCGCCAGCAAGCCGTCGATCACTACCTCGTTATCCGCTTCCGCAAAGAAGGCACCAATGGCCTTGGCCACTTCCATGCCCACATCCGGCACCGCCAGCAGCAACAGCAAGGGAGCGCGGCGGATGCCCTCCAGATCACCAAAACAGTCCGCCAGGTTTTTGGCGGTCTCTTCACCGATCTGCAAAATGCCCAGAGCAAACAGGAAACGGCCCAGCCCCACGGTCTTGGACGTCTCCAGTGCGGCAATCAGGTTATCCGCGGACTTCTCGCCCATGCGCTCAAGGCCCGCCACCTGCTCCGCTTTCAAGCGGTACAGGTCGGCAACGGTGGCAATCAGCTCCTGATCCACCAGCGCATCCACCAGCTTGTCGCCCAGGCCATCGATATCCATGGCCCGTCGGGACGCAAAATGCTTGATGGCTTCACGCTGTTGAGCGCCACAGATCAGCCCACCGGTACAACGGGCCACCACCTGATCATCGCCGCGCAGAATGTCGCTACCGCACACCGGGCAGGACGTCGGCAAGGCAATATCCCGGGCGTCCGCCGGGCGGCGCTCTGGCAGCGCCCGCACCACCTTGGGAATCACATCCCCTGCACGATAAACCTTTACCGTATCCCCTATATGTAAGTCCTGCTTCTCAATTTGGTCGATATTGTGCAGGGTCGCGTTACTCACCGTGACACCGCCCACCTGCACCGGCTCCAGCCGTGCCACCGGTGTCAGTGCGCCGGTGCGGCCCACCTGCCAGTCCACGCCGTTCAGCACAGTAAGCTCTTCCTGGGCGGGGAACTTGTGGGCAATGGCCCAGCGTGGGGCGCGGCTGACAAACCCCAGATCCTGCTGCCAGTCGAAACGGTTGACCTTGTAAACCACGCCATCGATGTCGTAATCGAGTCGATCGCGCTTTTCCAGAATGCCCTGGTAGAACGCCAGTAGTGCATCAACACCCGCACACACCCGCACCTCCGGGTTGACCCGCAGCCCCCAGCTGCGCAGGGCATCGAGCATGTCAGCGTGGGTAGCCGGCTCGCTGACACCCTCCAGCTGGGCCATGGAATAGGCATAAAATTCCAGCGGCCGGCTGGCGGTGA
>NZ_LWFX01001183.1:0-5200 GCF_001635175.1 Alcanivorax sp. HI0083
CGTTGTTAAAGGTAAAAGACTCATCGCTTCTATTTCGGTTATAGTTTCCCCTTTTTTATAGATTACTAAGGCCGTATGATCCCTTTGGCGAACATTGTAGCCGGCTTGATCTTCGCGTAGTCCGTTCTCGAAGACCCAATTTTTTAGATGTGTATCAATTCCCATTCCGGCATTCACGATTTCTTGTATGTACTGGCTTTCTTTGTATGCGCGCCTGAATTCGCAAGCAATTTTTTTATGCTGGCGTCTTATGGTTTGAAGAAAAGTGAATTGCGATGTAGGTATAAACATTTCGTCTTGGCGTCAGGATGGGAAAAAAAGTCTCAGGGCATATCGAGTTGAACTTGTGCCTGCATTCATTCTTTCAAGTACTCTTGTGGCCGCTCGATTGTTCAGCGATACACAGGTTTGAGCGCTCTTAAATTGGGATAATGAGCGTTCTGCCAAGCTGTAAATGATTGGATAGTAACACCCTGTTGCCTTTCGGGATGAAAGGTATATCCCGTTGCCCATTATTTGAGCGCCTATGCCCGCGTAGCTCAGATCATGTCGTTCAATCGCACCGCAGGCTTGTACACGGCAACCTTTTTCCATGACCAAGGCGATTCTTCCTCGTTCGGTATTGTTAAGGATTTTTTCAAGCCATATCTCGTAAAGCCTAGTGGTTTTGGCTTCTGGTAGCGAAATATCGCGGGAGAAGCGACTCTCGAAATATACCCCGGCCATTAGTGCCAAGCACTGCGATCTGTCGTCTTCTCTATACTCGCGAACCAATGACAAGAATTTAGGTGGCTTGATGCCTTTGAGGGATCTCCAGCGGTACTCGCGTTTGATATCCAGAATCTCCGCTCCTAGGCCGAGCAAGGCATTCAGGCATAAGTAGTCGTCGATATCCACCTCGCATGAGGTGTGCAGTATGGAGGTTTCCTGCCTCATCTTATTGATGGTGTCGCGGAGTAAATTGCTCAGGGCCGATGGGGGGCACGTCGGGGCTGCAGCCAAGCTCATTCTCGCCATGGGTAGGCCAAAGTGTTGGGTATCCCAGTCTAGAGGTTTGATAGCGCAAGCGGCGATAACGCCATTTTGGTCATTGATCGTGGAGCAAACACCATCAGCTTTGACAGTCGACATCAATTCATATCGGAACAGACGTTGGTGGTCTTCTTGGCAAAGCTGTGGATGGCCACGATAGCGGGTGTAAATGGCTAGGGGGGTTAGATCAAGCGCCTGAATCTGGTTTGCCTGATGGAACTCTGTGGTTCTAGTTGGCCGCAACGAGGCTTTCATGTTTCTTATCCTGATGCTCTTGGTGGCTCTCGATCATGGTCATATGCAGTGGTTATCATTATTAGATTTTTGATAACCCATTGTTATGTTTTGAGTGCGTATATGTCCGCTACACCTTTTGGGCTAGTCTATCCTGTTTGAATCGCGATGGCAGCAGGAGGGATCATGGATACTTCGAGGATCTTGGTAGTCTTTGCGGCAATGGAATTTCTCTAGGACGTCGGTAGTCAGAATGAAGTCTCTGCTTGTTACAGGGGGCTGTGGTTTCATCGGCAGCGCCTTTATCCGCTGGGCCTTGGCCAATACCAAGGCTACTATCGTCAATCTCGATGCTCTCACCTATGCCGCTCAGCCTCAAGCACTGGCTTGCGTGGAAGGCGATGGGGGTTATTACTTTGTCAAAGGTGACATAAACAATGCTGATTTGGTGTCGAAATTGCTGGAGGAACACCAGCCTTGTGCATTGATCAACTTTGCAGCGGAATCCCATGTGGACCGTTCCATCACAGCCCCTATGGAGTTCTCGCGCACTAATATCCAGGGCACCCTGACCTTGCTCGAAGCTTGCCGCAGCTGGCTTCAAGTGCGAGCTGGTTCGCGCCCGTTTCGTTTTCTGCAAGTATCCACTGATGAGGTGTACGGTGACTTAGGGCCTAAAGGGGCGGCAGCACAGGAAGGTGATCCCTGGCATCCCGGCTCACCCTATGCGGCGAGTAAGGCTGCAGCGGATCATCTAGTGGACGCCTGGGTGCACACCTATGGCTTTCCTGCCCTGATTTCCCATGCCAGCAATAATTATGGCCCTTGGCAGTATCCAGAGAAGCTGATCCCGCGGGTGATACAGTGCGCATTGGCAGGCGATACAATCCCGCTGTATGGAAGCGGGGAACAGGTGCGTGACTGGTTACATGTTGACGATCACGTTAAGGCATTATGGTGTTTGCTGGAGCAGGGTAAGCTGGGAGAGCACTACAATATTGGTGCAGACTGTCAGCTGACGAACCTATGTCTGGTGAATGCCATTTGTGCACATCTCGATGGCTTGAGGCCGGCTTCAGCTCCGGCTGGAGGCCATGCATCACTGATTCGTCATGTGGCAGACCGCGCCGGCCATGACTGGCGTTATGCCTTGAATAGCAGCAAGATGCAGGCTTTGGGCTGGCGCCCGCAGGTGTCGTTTGAGCAAGGGCTGCGTGATACGGTGGCATTTTATTTACCATGACAATGCAATTTAGGGAAAACCGCAAAGGGATCCTTCTGGCTGGAGGGGCAGGGTCCCGACTCCACCCTGCAACCCTTGGTGTATCCAAACATTTGCTGCCTGTCTATGACAAGCCGATGGCTTATTACCCTATGTCGGCATTGATGCTGGCTGGGATCAGGGATGTGTTGATTGTTACTACCCCGGAGGATTCCGGCAACTATCAACGACTATTCGGTGATGGCAGTCACTTGGGGATGCGCTTCGAGTACGCGCAGCAGGCTAAACCCGGTGGGATTGCGGAGGTTTTTGAGATTGCTGCTGAATTCATTGGCGATTCCCCTGTGTGTCTCGTTCTAGGTGACAATATTTTCTATGGGCAGGGCTTCACTCCGCAGTTACAGGCGGTTGCTGCTCGGCAGCGGGGGGCGACACTGTTCGCTTACCCGGTGAAAGAGCCTGAGCGATTTGGTGTTGTTTCACTGGGAGCGGCAGGCCAGGTCTTACGATTGGAGGAAAAACCGGCGGAGGCTTTCTCTAATCTGGCAGTGACTGGGCTTTATTTTTTCGATAACGATGTTTTGGATCTTGCCAAAGAAGTCCGGCCGTCCTCGCGTGGCGAGAAAGAGATTGTGGATGTGCTCAAGGCTTATCAGGCACAAGGAACTCTCCAGGCGGAAGTGCTGGGGCGGGGTTTTGTCTGGCTGGATGCGGGGACTCCTGAGTCTTTACTGGAAGCCGGGACGCTGGTTCAGGCCATCGAGCAACGTCAAGGGCTCAAGATCGCATGTCTCGAAGAAATCGCATGGTGTTCCGGTTGGATTACCTCTGAGAAGCTCGAAAAGCTTATCTGGCAACTCGGTAAGACGGAATACAGTGGATACCTTATAAGCCTGCTGCAGACAAAGTGACGAATATCGTTATGTATGTTCCTTTTAATCGCCCTTTAGTGCTTGGCTGTGAAAGCGATGCTATTGCTCAGGCGCTAGCTTACGGGGAGCTTGCAGGAGGCGGTAGGTATACCAAACGCTGTGAGGCTTGGTTGTCCCGCCATGCCAATACCAGTTCAAGCCTACTCACCCCATCGTGCACCCATGCGCTGGAGATGGCTGCTCTACTTGTTGATATCCAGCCAGGGGATGAGGTTATCATGCCGTCCTGGACTTTTGTCAGCACTGCTAATGCCTTCGTGTTACGGGGAGCTACCCCCGTTTTTGTCGATGTTCGCCTGGACACCTGTAACCTTGATGAGCGCCTCATAGAGCAGGCAATAACCCCAAAAACCAAGGGGATTGTGCCTGTTCACTATGCGGGCGTGAGCTGTGAGATGGATGCAATCATGGCTATTGCTGAGCGCTATGGTCTGTGGGTAATTGAAGACGCGGCTCAAGCGATGATGGCAACCTATAAAGAAAGGCCATTGGGCGGGATCGGGCATCTAGGCGCGTACAGCTTTCACGCGACCAAGAATTACACCAGTGGAGGGGAGGGGGGGGCTTTGCTGATTAGTCGTGCTGAGCTCACTGATCGAGCAAGCATAATCCGGGAGAAAGGCACAAACCGAGAGGCGTTTTCTCGTGGGGCAGTGGATCGTTATTGCTGGTTAGATATAGGCAGTAGCTATTTGCCGAGTGAAGTTCAGTCTGCTGCTTTGTCTGCCCAGTTAAGTCAGGCTGAGAAGGTCAACAGGCGCCGAGTAATGCTCTGGGAGCGCTATTTTCAAGAGTTAGAAGGTGTGTGCTTTAGTCATGGAATCTATCTTCCTGCCGTTCCAGAAGGCTGTCAGCACAATGGGCACCTATTTTATCTACGGTGTGATAACAAAGCTCTCCGGGATAAGCTCCTAAGCCAACTTTTAGGCCTTGGCATCATGGCTCAGACTCACTATGAACCATTACACCTTTCTCCGGGAGGACGGAAATTTGGTAGGGTGAGTGGTGATCATAAGCATACGATAAAGGTCAGTAATGGGTTGCTCAGGCTGCCTATCCACTATGCGTTAGACGAAGCGGAGCAAGCGTACGTGATAGAGAGCCTGATCGAATTGATCAAGCGTTTTTAATCGTGTGTGATTTCGTTATAGACGCGGCTGCTCATCATCTTGTCCCGATCGACCGCTTTTTGATTGAAAGGGTCAACCTTCCACAATACTGACTGAACAAAGGTTCTATGCTCGTAGAGGGCAATGAGTGCACCCAGTGATTCTGGGTCGATATTGTCGAGCGCTATGATGGTTGAAGGCGTCCCAGGTATGCGGCGGCTCGATTGTTCCCGCGTATCCTCGAACGCAAACTGCTTGGCAGTGGCGTAACAGAGTTTGTTGCAGGTCTCATGTCGGCTGTTTATTTGCCTTTGAAACTTTTCGGATGGAAGAGTTGGGGGGGCTTTACTGAGTATGAACTCACAGCAGCAGGAGTCACTGCCATTGTGGATGTACTCATGCAGACTATGTCGGGCATCCAGTCCGGATTCTCCCAGCACCATGCCGGCGGTCCTCAGCTTTTCTGATTCTGCAGATGAGGATTTTCCGCAACTTTCAAGCTCCAGCTGGCTTGCAAAGCGTGGCAGGAGATTCAGGCGGCTGTCATAGGGGAGAAGAATTCGGTTCTGAATACTCAGGAAGTTGCGGTTCCAGACATCAACTAGTGCCATCAGAACGGGGATGTTTTCTTCTAGCCGTGCGGTTCTGAAATGATGATCTACAGTCTCGGC
>NZ_LWFX01001184.1:0-1302 GCF_001635175.1 Alcanivorax sp. HI0083
CAGGTGAAGCACCAAAGCCGCTAACTGGCCTCACTATGCTGTCAGCCAAAGATCTGGCTGAGGAATTGGGGATCGGAGTGAGCACGCTGTGGGCTTGGGTTGATTGCAACGGGAAGCACTTTATTCCCGAATTTCCACAGCCGATAAGGCTGGGAGGGAACTGTACCCGCTGGCGGGCGCAAGACGTGGCAGATTATTTGGCCGGTGTTATGGGAGGTGATCATGCTGATTNATCATGCCTCCCCACCGTTTCAGAGACGGACAGCTCGTTCTGCAGAAAAGCTGCTTACCTCCGTAGACATGTGGGACAGCCCGGAGGAGAACGCTGTTTGCCTAGATGGGCCGAGCGAAATTTTGCGCGCTTACCGTCTCATCAATGGGCTGACAGAGATGATTCATGACGGGCGTGAAATTAAAATCGCGGTAGAGCGTCAATCCGCGAATGGGGGTAAGTGCATCAGACGTGGCCGGGATTACGATTTTGTGATCAAGTGTTTAAAGATCAATCCCTTGATGGCAGAGCGGTATGACCTCCCGCCAGACATGGACGCATGGTTGGAACTTCTGCGGGATCCCAGAATTTCTGCACTGGTAGATACTCTTCAGGGCTGGCATGCCCTTAAGAAAGAAGTCGCCGACATCCTAATTGAATGCGTTGCCCGTTTCCGAAGGATTATCACCAGCAAGGCTCATCGCAAGCGATGCTATAACGAAGTGGGCAATGCCAGGCGGCGGCGGCACTCCATGATCAAGGCGATCAGGCTGTGTTATTGCCTGTGCGATGAGGTCGAAATTGCCTTGATCGATCTGTCATGGAAGCCGGAGTGCAGGATGCGGAAGACATTAGCCGATACCGACGCTGCTTATAAAAATTTTGCAAATGGGATTCGGCATCACTCTGCATCCCGCTGCTTTCTGGTGGCTATCTTTTCTGTGGAGTTGAGCGACCACAAGGGATTCCATATCAGCGGTATGCTGTTGCTCAAACCTGGAGCCGGGGAGCGGGCGGCTAACCTTGGCTGCTACTGGCGGGATAATGTGACGGATGGGGAAGGTAGCTTTCTGTGCGCAACCGACAAGCCATATGCAGCTATCTTATCGAAGTGGTCAGGGTTGAACTTCACAGATGTTGCTTCTCCTGTTTATGTTCAGGGCGCTCATGCCCGGCAGCAGCTCCTGGAAGCTGCTGTTACGCGCTTCGCTAAATTCAGCCAGAAACTACGTGCAAATGGTAACGGGAAAAAGCACCGGCAGATCAGGATAATTAAAGGGGCACAAATTCGGCGCTTGGCCAAGATTGTG
>NZ_LWFX01001185.1:0-3216 GCF_001635175.1 Alcanivorax sp. HI0083
CCCCGGCTGACGGGTAGGCATTGGAAATTTTGATGTAGGAATAGGCACTGAAGCTTACGATTACCGCCGCGGCCAGAAACGCCAACGGGAAAAGAACGCCAGTCATCTGCGCCATCTGCCCGGTAAGGGCGAAGATACCGGCGCCAATCATGACACCGGTGCCCAGCATAACAGTTCCCGGAAGTGTAAGACTGCCTTTCTGATAGCGCGTGGTTCTGTCGTGCGTGCTGCTCATACAACCTCCTGTTGTTTTGAACGGCGTTTGATACTCAATAAATAGCCAATGCTGGCTTGGGTAGATCTCACTTGCATCAATGTCGAGAAAAACGGGCCAAAGAAATATCTTTAGCCCCTAAGTACCTGATCAGAGTGCGATGCGCGCTCCAATCACAGCAAACCAATCTGCTGTACTGCCGCCGTCCGCTTCGGCAAAGTCGGCACTATCGCCGTATTTGCGCTCATGCACCACGCCCACATAAGGCGAGAACGCACGGTCGATCAGATCATAGCTCAACCTGAGTCCGGTTTCAGTAGAAACCAGTCCTTTACCAACGCCAATTTCCCGGTCCTCGCTAAACGCAACCGTGGCATCCAGCGTTGCCGCCAGAATCCAGTAGTTGGTGAGAAGCAGCTCGTACTCTGCATCCAGTTCGGCTGACGTATCGCCATCCTTACTGACATACAGGTTTGCATCGATCTCAAACCATTGGGGAGCCAGCCCGGCTACACCGAGAACGGCATATGTACGGTCCGGCCCCTCGGGCGTATCGAAACGTACGCCCGCTTTGGCGTCGAAGAACTTGGAGATGGGGATCTGGCCGACCAGCTGGTTTTCCAGTGTTTCGTAGGCCTGCTCCTCTATCTCGTACTCCCCGGTTGTGAGCAACCGGACTTTGAACTCGTCGGTGCCATAGAAAGCATCCGCATTCCAGACGCCCAGTTCCTCGTCATCGTCGCTGTAGCGGTATTCAAACTCCTCGAATTGAACACCCCAGGTTGTGAGCGGCTGTTTACGAGCGGTGGTGTCGGAGATCATTTCCTGAGCTGTCACCGCCGTTGAGACACCAATAGAGGCAAGGAAGCTGACTGCGACAATTGATCGAATACAGCTCATACCTCACCTCCATCTTTGGCAATCACGTCTGTTTTGGCCTGCGTCGACTCTGGCCCACCTTCAACAATGACCTTGCGGAACATACCAGCGGCCGCGTGATAGGACAGGTGACAGTGGAACGCCCACTGACCGGGCGCGTCGACCTCGGTTTCCATGTAAACGGTGGTGCCGGGCTGCACACTGACCGTGTGTTTGATCGGGTTCCACTGGCCTGCGCCAACATCAAGGATGGACCACATACCGTGCAGGTGCATGGGGTGAGTCATCATGGTTTCGTTGACAAACTTGAAACGGACCCGCTCACCGTATTTGAGACGAATCGGATCGGCGTCTTCATACTTGACGCCATTAATGCTCCAGGTATACCGCTCCATATTGCCGGTCAAACGAAGCTCAATTTCCCGGGTCGGCTCGCGAACTTCATACAACGGATCCTGAGCCTTCAGGTCAGCGTAAGAGAGGAACTTTCCGCCATTGGCAGCTTTGGGCATGAGGCCACTGCCCTTGGCGTAAAAAGGATCGCTTTTTTCTTCTGTCCCCATCGCCATGGAACCATGGTCCATGCCGGACATGCCCGAATGATCCATATCTTTCATGTTGGAATGATCCATACCTTCCATATTGGAATGATCCATGCTGCCCATGTTGGAGTGGTCCATCCCGGACATATCTCCCGAGCTGCTCATATCCATGTTCCCATGATCCATGCCAGACATGCTGCCATGGTCCATACCGGGCATACCGCTCATATCAGCCATGGTCAGACGCGCTGGTTCACGCATTGGTGGCACAGACCCTTCCATACCCTTTTCGGGGGCCAGCGTCGCTCTTGCATAGCCTGAACGTCCCATGGATTCGGCAAAAATGGTATAAGCCTGCTCATCTTTCGGGCGCACGATCACATCGTAGGTTTCCGCTACACCGATCCGGAACTCGTCCACACTGACCGGCTGAACGTTGTTGCCATCAGCCTGGACAACCGTCATATCCAGACCGGGAATCCGGATGTCGAAGTAGGTCATCGCCGAAGAGTTGATAAAACGCAGCCGGATGCGCTCGCCCGGCTCAAAGAGTCCGGTCCAGTTCTGGTCCGGCCCTTTACCATTGATCAGGCCCGTAAAGCCATGCACGTCTTCGACGTCTGCTTTCATCATGCGCATGCCACCCCAGGCCATGCGATCCCGAACTGTGTTCATAAAACCGTTCTCGGACACATCCGAGAAAAACTCGCCCACGGTCTGCTGATCGCGGTTGTAATAATCAGTCATCATTTTCAAGTTGCGCATGATGCGATCACCGGAATGCGGGTGTTTGTCGGTCAATTGGACGACGTATTCGCGGTCGTAACGGAACGGTTCACGCCCCTCGGGTTCGATAACGATGGAACCGTAGGCGCCATCCGGCTCCTGAAAACCAGAGTGGCTGTGGAACCAGTAGGTGCCCGCTTGCTGGATGGGAAATTCGTAGGTAAAGGTTTCACCCGGCTTGATGCCCGGGAAACTGATACCTGGTACTCCATCCTGATCGAAAGGAAGGATCAGACCGTGCCAGTGAATGGACGTCATCTCATCCAGATTGTTGGTCACGTTGATCCTGACGTTTTCGCCTTCTTTGAAGCGCATCACCGGCCCCGGAGATACGCCATTGTATCCAATGCCTTCTTTCACGAAATCGCCAGTATCAATTTTTACCCGGTCGACCGTCAGGTCGTACTCACCAGCCATAACCATGGCTGGCATCAGCAGGCTTAAAAGTCCTGTCAGTAGGCGTGTTTTCATCTTTTTCTTACTCCAAACTGCACTTCGTTGAAGCAGGGCTGGAAAACAGTCCCAACCCGTGCATTCGCGGGGTTGTCAGTACGCCGGTTTACTCAAAGTTAACGTCACCGTACATGCCGGCCTGGTAGTGGCCTGGCACGTTGCATGCGAACTCAATGTCGCCTTTTTCCGTAAACTTCCAGACAACTTCCTTGCTCTGTCCGGGCTCAAGCAACACGCTGTTTGGATCGTCATGCTTCATGGTTTTTCCGTTGCCCATGTCCATGCTCATCATGTCGTGATTCAGCTTCCCGCCCTGAATCACGCCGTGCTCTACCATCATCA